>JAVRKN010000025.1:0-13183 GCA_031962405.1 Athalassotoga sp.
CATAACCTCATCGACAATCTTCAAATTCATTGATTTCAATTGCTTTTTCAAAGATTCATATCCGCGGTTGAAAAAGTTTATTTGCATTCCATTTTCGATCTCCATCTGACATTCAATCAATCCTCCAATGAGATCTGATGCCCTTGCTATCTTTCCTTCTATCCCTCCATCGAAGGGCCTGAGCATCAAAGGAGCGTAATATTTTGCCACCCTATCTGGCAAAAGTGGGAGGAGCATCTTCTGAACCATCTTCGATTCAACTTCTTCAACCACCGCTTCAAATCCCTCAACGCGCCTTTTTGTCGGTGAGATTATGTCTCCCGTCAAAGCCTCCGGAACATCGTGAAAAATCGCCCTTTCAATCGTGTTAAGCACATCAACATCATCCATTTCTTCAGCCATGAGGTAAGCGACAAAGGTGACAAAAAAGGTATGACCGGCCACGGTCGTTTGTACCGTTCTTGGGTGTTGATTCCATCTTATGGCGTAAATAAGAGTCCTTATCTGTGAAAGGTAATCGCGCAATTCATCGCTCTTCAAAAGGATTTTAAAGGATTCCAACTCTATGTGTTCCATGCTTTCTTTTATCGATTCGAATGGTTCTTTAAAGTATTCTGGAAAAAATCTTAGATTTATTTCAGCCTCTCTAAAAGCGGCATAAAGATCTGCGGCATTTATTATCTTCCCTTCAATCGATTCATCCCTTGAGTTCATCATGGCGTCTTTAAACTGATCTTTAAATCGATCTGGTACATACTTTATAACTTCTTCGATTGAATTCTTATACAATTTATCCCAAGCAGATGGCGATAGAGACTGAATCATTCTCTTTGTCGAAAGAGAGATATCCGAAATTATGCATTTTGGCATATCTTTTAGCAAGACTCGACTTATCAATTTCTCCATATCAATTTCATTTCCATGATCGATCTCAAGCATTGCAAGCAAATGGGCGATATGGAGTACAAAGCCGCTGTTTGAAGCCTCACTTACCGAATCAAAAGTTGGCTTGTTGTTCCATCTTCTCATTGAAAACATGACCTTCACAAGATCAATAAGATCCTTGATCATCATTTGCCTCCTCACAAAGATTTTATGAATTCATCGAGGGCTGATTCCATTTTTTTGTATTTTTCTTTTATGGAGGAATTAAAAGTTTGAACTTCTGATAAGTTAAACTCGTTTATGTTCGAGAAAGCGAGCGCAAGATCAGTTTCCTCTTGATCACAAACATCTTTAGACAATACTTTTCCGAAATACCTTTTGATTTTTCTCCCGATGTGCAAAAATGGCGTTTCAAATGCCGCAGCCGTAATAGTTGAATAAAATTTCTCGGATAAAACGAATCTGGCATTTTTTACGGCCTCCATTATGTCTTCTATCTCAAAGATCAAAGAAACGTCGTCTGCTTTTATCTTTTTAGCAAATTCTAAGGCACTTTTCGAACATTGTGGATCTTCGACTATCACTCTTGAATCCATGTGAAGAAACCACTCTTGATCTGGAGCATATTTCAAAATTCCATCTTGCGAAAGAGAAAAGACGGCAAATTTTCCCTTTTCATATTCAGCCCTTTCTAAAAGATACATGTTTGCAACATCGCAGCCTACTTCTATCTTGGATGGTGACCATAAAGAAGCCCATCTCGCCGAGACTTCGTCCGTCACAAATCCGCTTACCAGGGGGCTCATGAGTTCTGTCGATACATGGCTTAGAAAGGTGCTTTTCATTTCTTCTAAATTTACACCGAAAAAAAATACAGGTTTACCGAATTCCAAGGCCAGATCTATTATGGCAATTTTTTCAAAAAAATTATCTAATTTGCCAGAGACTATCAATCCATCGTAAAAAGGCATGGTGGCGATCATCTGAAAAGAGAAGTTAGGATACACACATGCAACATCCTTACGCTCAAGGATATCCCTTACTTTTCTGTAAGTTAACCTTTGACCGTAAGTCTTATCATTTTGTCCGGCTATCACCATCACTTTTTTCATCTGTTTCTCCTTTTTCTTCGTTGGACCAATAGGATTTTCCGTAAATATCTTCAAGACGCTTTATGTCATCCTCATTTTCCTTTCTGGGATGAAAGAAATTTTTTAAAAAGATGTAAAGCAAAAATATGGGGACAAATATCCATATTCCCCACAAGACTATCAAGTAAAAGAAGAGGTAATAAAAAGTAGAACTTCGCCACTTTGAATAAAAAAGATCGAAACTTTCTCCCAAGGATTCTGAAAAAGCCGTTTTCCAGTTGGAAGTTATTTCCACATTTTCAAGTATTTTGGGAAGAGACTTCTCAAAATCTATTTTTTTGTCCATTTCAAGGAAAAGTGCGTAAACCTCTGCGTAATACTCTTCCAAATCCTCAGTGTTAATGGGATAATCCTTGTATTCAAGTGGATTCACGGACTTAAAAAGAAAAGGGTTATAATTCAAAGATGATGGATAAAATCCCATTTTACCCCCGTACCATGTCGCAAGGCCCTCCATCACCCATAAAGGCATCTTTTTCCCATACTTATCCATCCATGAAAATTGAAAAACATGCATCAATTCATGAGCAACGGTGCCTTTAATTTCTGAAAGGGGATAACGCATGGTGATGGTTACTTGAAAAAAGGTTGGATAATCTGCGGCATTTCCCATTTCAAGTCCAAGATTGGCATTCGTTATGACCATGTAAATTGGCTTTTGCGGATACACTCCCCACATCTTCTCAAGGTCAGGCAAAAATTCGTTGTCCCATGAATTTACTTGGTTGACAATTTCTTTATTTCCAGATTGATTTAAAATGTAAATGGATGAAAAGCCCGTCGATGCAAAAAGTTCAAATATCAGAAACGCCAATTTTAGCAAAGAAGACGAGTTCCGCGTAAATAAAGTCATCTATTTCTCCATCCATCACCGCTTGTATGTTTCCAGATTCATGATCGGTGCGATGATCTTTGACCATCGTGTAGGGCTGAAAGACGTAAGACCTTATTTGGCTTCCCCAACTTATCTCTTTGAGAGTGCCTTGGATTTTTTGCAATTCGGCCTGCCTCTTTTCAAGTTCAAGTTGGTACAATCTTGCCTTTAAAATTCTCATGGCAGTGTCTTTGTTCTGAAATTGGGATCTCTCGTTTTGGCACGCGACCACTATTCCAGTTGGAATGTGCGTTATTCTAACGGCCGAATCAGTTCTGTTGACGTGCTGCCCTCCAGCCCCTGAGGCTCTGTACGTGTCTATCCTTAAATCTTCATCCTTTATTTCAACATCGACCTCTTCTTTGAGTTCTGGCAAAACGTTAACGGAGGCAAAAGATGTGTGCCTTCTTTTTGCCGCATCGAAGGGAGATATTCTGACAAGTCTGTGTACGCCTCTTTCATATTTCAAAAATCCGTAAGCGTACTCTCCCTTGATCAATATCGTGGCGCTGTTTATACCGGCCTCTTCTCCCGGCTGAATGTCTATCTCTTCCACTTCGAATCCCTTGCGTTCTGCCCATCTTGTGTACATCCTCAAGAGCATCTGTGCCCAATCGTGAGATTCTGTTCCTCCAGCGCCTGGATGAATTGAAAGGTAGCAGTTCAAATCGTCAAACTTTCCGTTGAGCATCATCACAAGTTCAAATTTCTCAACGGCGTCTTTTGCGCTATCGACAATTTCTTCGAGGTGCTGGACAAATTCCTCGTCTTCGTCGGCAAGTTCAAGGCCAACTTTTAAATCTTCCATCTTGGATTTCATATCTTCAAACATCTCGTACTTGTCCTTAAGTTCTTTCAATTGTTTCAATACATCTTGTGCTTTTCTTGAGTCATTCCAAAAATCATCGGCAGCAGTTTGAACTTCAAGAGATTCTATTTCGGACTTAACCTTTTTTTCATCGAAAACTTTGGAGAGTTCACTGAATCTCTTTTCAACGTCATCTACTTTAACTTTTAGATCGTAATTTATCATCGAATCACCTTTTCACGCGCATTCTTTTCTTTTTCGTTTGATCGACCTTTTCCTGCTCTTTTCCACTTGCCAAAGTGAAATCTGAATGCTGAGTTTGAAGTGCAGAGAAGGTTTTTTTGGCGCGTTCCTTTTCTTTTTGTTCGTCCACCATGACGATCCTGAAGACTATCGCAGAGATATCATCGTACATGCCATCAACCATTTCTTCAAAACGTTCGTAACTTTCTTTCTTGAACTCGATGACGGGATCTTTTTGGCCGTACGCGCGAAGGTTCACGGATTCCTTTAGAATGTCTACTTCTTGAAGGTGCAAACGCCACCTTTCATCTATGACTTTCAACATGACGTACTTGAGAATTTGCGGAAAACGCTCTTCGCCTATCTCGGAAACTTTTTCCCGATAATGCGCTTTGATCTCTTCCATGATCTGCGACTTCAATTCCTCTTGATCTTCCTTTGATTTGCCATCTAAAGAAAAGAAAGGAAAGATATTTTTCAATTCATTTGAAAGGGCGTCCCAATTCCATGCGTCTATGTCTTTTCCAGGAAGATAATTTTCTATCCTTCTGTCAACGACATCTTCAAAGATGTCCATAAGGTGAGTTTCCACATCCGTCCCGTCAAGAATCCAATTTCTGTGAGCATAAACGGCATTTCTTTGCCTGTCAAGCACCGAGTCAAGTTCAAGCAGGTGCTTTCTTATGGAAAAATGTATGCCTTCGACTTTTTTCTGGGCTTGTTCTATAAGGCTGGAAAGCATGGGATGTTCTATGGGTTCCCCTTGAGCGATCTTTAAGGTGTTCATGAGAGATTTCATCCTATCTCCACCAAAGATCCTTAGCAAATTGTCTTCCGTCGAAAGGTAAAATCTTGATTCTCCTGGATCTCCTTGACGGCCTGCTCTACCCCTTAATTGGTTGTCTATACGCCTGGATTCGTGCCTTTCAGTTCCAAGCACAAAAAGGCCTCCAAGTTCCACAACGCCTTCGCCAAGTTTTATATCCACGCCACGGCCTGCCATGTTTGTTGCGACGGTAACGGCATTTTTCTCTCCGGCTTTGGCTATTATTTCAGCCTCTTTCTCGTGGTTTTTGGCGTTCAAAATCTCGTGAGGTATGCCTCTCCGTTTCAACAAAGCGCTGAGTTTCTCGTTCTTTTCTATCGAAGTGGTGCCTATGAGCACAGGTTGACCCTTTTCGTGCCTTTTTGCCACCTCTTCAACGATGGCATCGTATTTTTCGGCCTCCGTTCTGTATATGAGATCGTTCATGTCCTTTCTTATCATCGGTTTGTTTGTCGGTATGATTACCACTTTCATCTTGTATATCTGATCGAATTCTTCCCGTTCGGTGTAAGCCGTTCCCGTCATACCGGCGATCTTGTTGTACATGAGAAAGTAATTTTGAAGCGTTATCGTTGCGTAAGTGATCGATTCTTCTTTTACTTGAACGTTCTCTTTTGCTTCGATTGCCTGATGAAGTCCTTCGTTGTATCTTCTGCCTTCCAAAATTCTTCCCGTAAACTCATCAACTATGACGACTTCATTTCCCCTTACTATGTAATCAACGTCTTTTTTGTAAAGATGCAGTGCCCTCAAAGCGTTAAGCATGTGAAAATTGTACTCTATGTTGGCCGGATCGTAAAGGTTTTCAACGCCAAGCAGGGACTCTGTTTTCTTTATGCCTTCTTCCGTCAAAGAGATCGTCTTTTGCTTTTCATCAACTTTGAAATCCTCGTCTTTTTTGAGTTTCCTTGCAAGAGATGCGAATTGTTTATAAAGTCTCGAAGAATTTTCGGCCGGTCCGGAAATTATCAAAGGGGTTCTTGCCTCATCTATCAAAATGCTGTCAACTTCGTCGATTATCGCGTAATTATGGCCTCTTTGAACTCTCTGTTCTGGCAGATAGGCAAGATTGTCTCTTAGATAATCGAAGCCCATCTCCGTGTTGGTTCCGTAAGTTATGTCGCAATTGTACGCAGCCCTTCTTTCCTCTTGATTCATTTCAGATTGGAGAAATCCAACTTTCAAGCCCAAAAGTTCGTAAGCGGGTCCCATCCAATGGGCGTCCCTTTTGGCAAGGTAATCATTGACCGTTACAACGTGCACCCCCTTGCCTTCCAAAGCGTTAAGATATGCGGCCATGACGGCAACGAGAGTTTTACCTTCTCCAGTCTTCATCTCGGCCACTTTGCCTTCATGAAGTGCCACCGCTCCCATCAGTTGAACGTCAAAAGGCCTCATTCCAATGGCACGTCGCGAGGCTTCCCTCGCAAGCGCAAAGGCTTCTGGCAAAAGGTCATCTAAGGTTTCTCCCTTTGAAAGTCTTTCTTTCAATTCGGCCGTTTTAAGGGGGAAATCCGTATCGGTAAGAGATTTCATCTTCTCTTCGAGTTCGTTTATCTCTTTGACGATCCCGCTAACCCTTCTTACAAATCTTTTGTTAGGATCGAATATCTTATCGATAATAGACATTTCACTCCTCCATTTCACTCCACGCTGAATCCACGACGCCCTCAACGTCAAAAGATCCAACGAAGTTTTTGTTCAATTCCATTAAAAACTCTATGTTTCCACTCCCTCCCTTTATGGGAGAAAAAGTAAGGCCACCCACTTTAAAGCCATTATCTTGAGCGAAATTCAAAATATCCTTTAGCACCTGGAGATGGACGGCCTTTGATCTTACGATTCCATTTTTTATTCTCTTTCCAACTTCGAATTGAGGCTTTACAAGGCATACTGAAATCCCATCTTCGCTCAAGATCTCTTTTATCACGGGTAAAATGTGCTTCAAGGATATAAATGAAAGATCGCACGAGACGAAATCTATTGGAAGTTCAAAATCGCTCTTTTTTAAAAATCTCGCGTTGGTCCTTTCCATTTTAATGATTCTCGGATCTTTTATTTTCAACTCTTCTCCAACATCGACGGCGTAAACAACTCTTGCACCTCTTTCAAGCATGACCTGTGTGAAGCCGCCAGTTGAAGCACCAAGATCGCAACATACTTTTCCAGATAAATCGATTTTGAATTCATCAAGGCCCTTTATGAGTTTGTAAGCACCGCGCGAGACGTAGATTGTTCCATCAATTTCTATTTTTGAATCTTCATCTATCAATTTTCCAGCCTTCGATACCATTTTACCATTTACCTTTACTCTTCCGAAAAGCACTTCATCCCTTGCCCTACTTCGAGAAGGGAATAAGCCACGCGAAACAAGCACCTCATCGACTCTCTTCTTCATAGACAGATCAAACTTTCTTTTGTTCAAAGTAAATTTTGTAAAGGTAAAGGCCCTGTGCTGGAGCAGTTGCGGCCGCTTTGCTCCTGTCCTTTAACTCCAGCAATTCCGCGATCTTTTCAGGTTCCCATTCTCCAGTTCCGATTTTGACAAGCGATCCCACCATATTTCTCACCATTCTTCGCAGAAATGACCTACCTTCAAATCTCAAAAGAATGTATTTTGAACGAGTCAAAACTCTCACCCTGTAAATCGTCCTGATCGGTGTTCTATCGTCGTCTTTGTCAATGGATGCAAATGAAGTGAAATCATGGGTACCTTCAAAATATTTTGCACCCTCCCTCATTTTATCAACGTCTAACTCGTATGGAAACCACCATACCCTGTCTCTCAGAAAGACATTTCTTTCCTTGGAGTTGTATATGAAATAATGGTAAATCCTCTTTGTGGCATCGCTTCTTGGATTAAAACTATCGTCCTCAAACCAAACCTTCATCACGCGCATATCGTCGGGGAGCAAAGAATTAAAGGCTTCTTTGAAATTCTTTTCATTCATGCGCTTGTTTGTCAACTCAAATGAAAAGACCTGGTAATTTGCGTGAACGCCGGTGTCAGTTCTACCTGCAAGATCGGTTCTTAGAGGGCTTTTTAAAATTCTTTCGAGTGCTGCGTTGAATTCTCCTTGAACTGTTCTTACCATCGGATGGAACTGAGAGCCATGAAAATTCGTTCCATCGTACGCTACAGCACAAACAACCTTCAAGAATCGATCCCTCTCAACGGTGCAAAGGTGACGACCTTATCGTCTTCATCAACATCGATGCATTTAAAACCTTGCGTGTTTCTGCTTGTTATTGGAAGATCTGAAACTTTGAACCTTATGGCCTTTCCACTGGCCGTAACGGCTATTATCTCGTCTGATTCCACAACCTTCGCCGTTCCAACGACAAAGCCGTTCTTTTCGGTGAGTTTAAGATTTTTCAACCCATGCGATCCGCGTTTGTGCACCGCGTAATCCAAAAAGCGGCTTCTTTTGCCAAGACCTTTTTCGCTTATCGTAAGAAGTTGAATCTCTTCAGCCTCATTTTCCCTAACGACGATCATCGAGACAACCTCATCGCCAGATTTAAGAGTTATGCCTTTTATTCCCATCGCTGACCTTCCCATTTGTCTCACATCTTCGTCCTTAAAGGCGGCCACAAAGCCTTTCATCGTCGAAAGCATTATGATGTTTTTATCTTTTGAATCCGTCAGGGCTGTATCGACAACCTCATCTTCCTCTTCGAGTTTAAGGGCATTGACCCCGTTGAATTTGAATGAAAAACTTCCAAGAGAGATCCTCTTTATTTTTCCCTTTTTAGTTGCTATCCAAAGGTCTTTTGACGGATCGAGTTCATGGCCTATTGAAATGACCGATTTTATCTTTTCGTTTGGCTGAAGGTTGAAGTAATTCAAGATGAGTTTACCCTTCGAACCTTTTTCACTTTCTTGGAAGTTGTAGTTTTTCATGAAGTAGAATTTTCCAAGGTTTGTTATGAATCCCGTATAACTCAAGCGCGTTGTGACAAAGGCATGTTCGATGTAATCGTCTTCTCTTGTTCGCATCGAAATGTTGCCCTTTCCGCCCCTGTACTGCATCTTGTAATTTTCAAGTTTTGTCGCAGAGACGTACCCATTGTGCGTGATCGTTACGACCATATCATCATCGCTTATCAGATCTTCTATGTCTATGTTTTCCGTATTTTGCGTTATCTCACTTCTTCTTTGATCGCCGTATTTTTCTTTTATGTACAACGTTTCTTTCTTTATCTCTTCCATTATTTTTTCATCGGAACCAAGCAATTCTTTCAACTTTGACATGTTTTCCGTGAGCGTTTTGTACTCCTCGTCCAATTTTTGATGTTCAAGAGTTGTCAACCTTTGAAGTTTCATGTCCATTATGGCCTCTGCCTGCTCTTGCGAAACTCCGAGTATTCTCATGAGACCGTTGATGGCATCTTGAAGGTCCTTGGCATTTTTGACTATATCGACAACTGTTCCTATGGCCATCGATGCTTTTATCAACCCTTCAACAACGTGGGCTCTTTTTGAGAACCTTTCGAATTCAAACTGACTTCTTCTTTTCACAACCTCATACCTGTGATCGATGAAGGCCTTCACGATTTGCTTCAAATTCATGAGTTTTGGCTTTCCGTGGTCTATGACGAGCATGTGAACTGCAAAGTGCGTCTCAAGAGAGGTATGCTTTAAAAGCCTGTTTAGCACTATGTTCGGATCGGCATTTCTTGAAACTTCAATGACGATTCTGAGCCCTTCCTTGTCTGATTCGTCACGAATATCTGAGATCAACGTTTCTTTCGAACTCTTGGCGTAATCGGCTATTTCTTCTATCAAGGTTGCCTTTGAAACGCCGTAAGGGATCTCGGTAACGACTATTCTGCTTCTATTTTTAACCTCTTCTATGGTCGTTCTCGATCTTATGATGAAACTTCCATGCCCAGTAAGATAGATGTTTTTTATGGCTTCCGAATCCATGATGATGCCGCCAGTTGGAAAATCTGGTCCCTTTAAAAGTTCAGCAACCTTTTCATCGTCCATCTGTGGTTCATCTATGAGTTTTATTATGAGATCGGCAACTTCTTTTATGTTGTGGGGAGGGATGGAAGTTGCCATTCCCACCGCTATACCCGACGCGCCGTTAAGCAGCAATTGAGGTATTTTAGACGGTAAAACGACGGGCTCGTTGAGCGTCTCATCGAAATTTGGAACCATGTCCACCGTGTTCTCATCTATGTCTTCCAACATCTCTTCGGCCAACTTCGACAATTTTGCTTCCGTGTACCTCGATGCGGCGGCAGGATCTCTGTCTATTGAACCGAAATTTCCCTGACCGTGAATGAGTGGATATCTCATCGTGAAATCCTGAGCCATCCTCACGATGGCATCGTATATGGCCATGTCTCCGTGTGGATGATACTTTCCCATGACCTCTCCGACGATCCTTGCGCTCTTTTTTGTTGGGCCATTATTTTTGAGGTTAAGTTCTTTCATTGAAAACAAAATTCTTCTCTGGACTGGTTTAAGCCCATCTCTTACATCTGGAATCGCTCTACCGATTATCACACTCATCGAATAATTCATGTATGATTCGACGAGTTCTTCCGAAATAGATCTTCTTATCTCTTCCATCGTTTCGCACCTCAAGAAATTTTGGCGCCGGTTTCAACGAAACCGTCAACCGTAAGAATTCTCAACTTCCCGCCATCCTTGGCGGCCAAAAGCATGCCATTCGATTCTATTCCCATCAACTTGGCAGGCTTGAGATTGTAAATGATGATAATCTCTCTATCGATCAAAGATTCTGGCGTGTAAACGGCGCCTATGCCAGCGACTATCTGCCTTTCTTCTCCTCCTATGTCAAGCAACAATTTGACAAGTTTGTCAGATTTTGGAACTCTCTCAGCCTGCTTTATTCGTGCAACCCTTAAATCCAACTTTGAGAAGTCTTCTATCGTTACCTCTGGCTTCTTTTCAGAGATCTGTTCATTCGTTTCCACCATTTTTATCACCTTTTTCCATGTAGTCGTGTCTATCCTTGGAAATAGAGGATCTCCCACCTCTATTTTCACTTCGGCAATTGTTTTGTGCCAACCTAAAAAGTTGACATCTATCTTTTGATTTATCTTTTTGCTGATGGCTTTTGACGTGTTAACCATTATCGGAGAAAGCATTATGGCAACATTTCTTATCACATCAACGAGATTGTAAAGTACCGTTCCAAGCCTTTCGCGCTTGGCGGGATTTTTTGCAAGCAACCAAGGCTCTGTAAGATCTATGTATTTGTTTGAAAATTTAATCAGATCCCATATCTCCGTTAGAGACTCGGTGAATTTGAATTTATCCATGTATTTGAAATAATCGTCGATCGTCTTCGCAAGCAGATTTTTTAAATCCTCATCGATCGCCTCTTCACCTTTTGGATTCGGAAGTTCGTAAAAATTTTGATTCACCATCGAAAGCGTTCTATGAACAAGATTTCCGAGATCATTTGCGAGATCGGCATTTATCCTTGTTATCAAATTGTCTTCTGAAAAATCGCCGTCATTTCCGAAAGATATGTCTCTTAACAGATAATATTTCACGGCATCGAGACCGTAGGCGTTGACGAGTATCCTTGGATCAACGGCGTTACCCTTTGATTTTGAAATTTTCTCCCCGTTGACCGTAAGCCATCCGTGAGCAAAGATTTTTTTGGGCAGAGGAAGCCCCGCACTCATAAGCATGGCCGGCCATATCAAAGAATGAAAGCGATTTATCTCTTTTCCAACAAAATGCACATCGGCAGGCCAATACCTGTTGAACAATTCATCATTTCGGCCGTAGCCAATCGCAGAAATGTAATTTATCAGCGCATCAAACCAAACGTATATGACGTGTTTTGGATCAAAGGGTAAAGGTATGCCCCAATTGAAAGAAGTCCTTGACACGCTTATGTCATCAAGCCCTCCTTCAAGAATTTTCATCATCTCATTTCTTCTAAAATCAGGCTCGACGAAATCGGGATGCGTTTTGAAATGATCCAGCAAAGGCTTTGTGTATTTTGAAAGTTTGAAAAAGTAATTCTCCTCTTCGACATGCTCCAACGGCCTGTGGCAAACGGGACATAATTTATCAGGCCCTATATCCTTTTCAGTCCAGAAGGTTTCATCTTGAACACAATACCATCCTTCGTACTTTCCAAGATATATATCGTTGTTATCGTAGATTTTTTGAAAAATAGACTGAACGGTTTTAACGTGATAATCGTCCGTAGTTCTTATGAAAAGGTCATTTGATATGTCAAGTTCTTTCCATAACTTGACGAACTTCTCAGCAAGCGCATCTACAAATTCCTGTGGCTCTAACCCTTTTTCCTTAGCACTCCTTAGAATTTTCTGACCATGCTCATCCGTACCGGTAAGAAAAAAGGTATCATAACCCATCATGCGTTTGTATCGTGCAACCACATCTGCAACAATAGTCGTGTAAGCAGACCCTATGTGCGGTTCGGAATTGACGTAATATATCGGCGTTGTCACGTAAAAAGTTTTGGACAAATCTTTCACCTCTTAATTCAATATTGAATTTTTGCCTAATCTGTACACTACTATATTATATACTAAATCACCTCAAAGGCCGAATGGCGCCCAATGGCATATAGCGTATAGCCTATAGCGTATGGCATATGGCGAAGGGCAGGATGCCCTCGAGATGGCCTCCGCAGCGTCAGCGAGGACCAGACATCGAGGGGGTGCCTGCCGGAGCGGGAAAACAGTGACGCGTAACGCGTGATCAGTAAAGGCAAAGACAGGGATTAGGGATTAGACATTAGGGATTAGTGGTCGGTAAGTTGGCGGAGGACATGATGCCCGTGAGGAAGCCTCCGCAACGAAGTGAGGACCAGCTTCCGAAGGGGCACATGTCGGAGCAGGAAAACAGTAACGCGTAACGCGTGACGAGTGATCAGCAAAAACAGCATATAGCCTATGGCGTATAGCATATGGCAAATACAAAGATTAGGGAATAGAGATTAGGGATTAGTGAAAGGTAAGTTGGCGGAGAGCATAATGCCCCAGAGAAATCCTCCGCAGCAAAGCGAGGATCAGATTTCGACGGGGCATATGTTGGAGCCGAGAAAATAACAAATGGCGTATGGCATATAGCATATGGCAAATACAGGGATTAGACATTAGAGATTAGGGATTAGTGGGCGGTACTTGGCGGAGGGCATGATGCCCCAATTATTTTCCAACCGCTACTTTTTTCATGCGCCTTTTTGTGTTAAGGTATATCAAAAGGAAAAGCCCTGTGTAGACGAAAAGATCTCCGATGCTACAAGCGTAATGCAGGCCTAAAAAGTTCACTGGAATAACGTCTCCCATAAATGGCAAGATCGTCGATGAAGTCATCAAAACATGTTTTGGATCCATCGTATCGGCTGGAAGGCCAGCAAGCACAAGCG
>JAVRKN010000026.1:0-13051 GCA_031962405.1 Athalassotoga sp.
ACTAATCTCTAATGCCTAATCCCTAATCTCTATTCCCCAATCCCTAATGTCTAATCTCTAATCTCTGTTTTTTCTATTTGCCATATGCTATACGCCATACGCTATTGGCTATGCGCCATGTGCCATATGAATTGGCATTCATCTTTCAAAATTGAATCAGCATATAAAAAAAGTGACGCCTTTAAGGCGTCACTTCGATTTCTATCACAAATTTGAGGATCAATCACTGGAAGAAAAGAAAACCACTTCTGCTCTCCTTTACGGAGAAAGACAATGCACACGGCATTTTCCCAAAATTCTTCGTAAGAAATCATCTTTTCCTCCTTGAATCGAGAGAATTATACTCCTAAAAATTTCCAATGTCAATTGCTTGACAAATTCTTGCGATATGTTGTAGAATACGCAAGGAGTGCCAGCGTAGCTCAGTTGGTAGAGCAACTGATTTGTAATCAGTTGGTCGGGGGTTCGAGTCCCTTCGCTGGCTGTTAAGGGAGAGGTGCCCGAGTGGCCAATGGGGACGGACTGTAAATCCGTTGGCGGATCGCCTTCGATGGTTCAAATCCATCCCTCTCCACCAGTAAGGGGTGTAAAAATGGCTAAGAATACTAAGAATTTCGTGTCTTTAGAATGTACAGAATGCAAATCGAGAAATTACGTTGTAAAGAAAAGTAAAGGTCAAAAAGAAAAATTAGAGTTGAAAAAATATTGTCCGAAATGCAGAAAGCATACTGTTCACAAGGAAGTTAAGTGAAAAGTAGGCCCGTAGCTCAATTGGCAGAGCACCGGTCTCCAAAACCGGGGGTTGTGGGTTCGATCCCTACCGGGCCTGCCATGGTTTTGAGAGGTGAATAAAATGGCAGATGTGGGTAAATTTGTAAGGGAAGTTAAGAGCGAGGCTCAAAAGACCAATTGGCCAACAAGGGCTAAATTGTTTTCCTCTGCTGGAATAGTACTTTTGATCTTGATCGTAACAGGAGTTTACTTCTGGCTTCTTGATCTTGGATTTTCGAGTTTAACAACGTGGTTACTTTCAGCTCTTGGAATAAGATAAAAAAATCAGCGATCGAATTGAGAGTGATTTGATCACTCTAAAAATTTGTTTTGTGGAGTCAAGATGAAAAAGTCATGGTACATAGTCCAGACGTATGCCGGACTAGAAGAAGTTGTAAAAGAATCGATAGAACAAAAAAGAGATCAGATGAATCTTAATGATTTCATAGGCAGAGTCTTTATACCGCAAGAAAAGGTTGTGGATATAAAAAGCGGGCCTGTGGAAAAGATAAGGATTCCTGCAACGGCAAAATTTCACGTCAATTCAGGCGATGATATCGCAAAAGATCAGATCATAGCAGAACTTCCAGAAGTTCACTCTAAGCATGATGGAAAAGTCATCGAAGTTAAGAATATGAGAAAACTCGTGATAGAATCCATTGATCGAAAAAACAGTAGAACTTATTACATTCCTTCGACCACTGGAATAGAAAGTGGTATAAGGTTGGGTGCCAAATTGACGGAGGGAATGCCGATTGCAAAAGATAAATCTGTTTTCTGTGAGATCGATGGTAAGGTTGTTCAAAACGATCGGGTCAAAAAAATTGTGGTTCATCCTGATGAAGGAGAAGAAGATGATTTTTATTTTGTCCCACTCGAATGCTTTAATAAGTCTATAAAAGTTAACAAAGCGATACGTGCTGGTGACAAGATAGCCGATAAAAAGATATTCACCTCTCCGACTTCGGGCATAGTTGAAATAGACGTTTTCGGCGCTTACAAAGAGGTTAAGATATCAAAAGTCATATCAAAAAGACTTTTCCCAGGTTATGTCTTTGTAGAGATGTTCATGAATGAGGAAAGTTGGGAAATAGTTAAGAATACAGAGCATGTTATAAATTTCGTTTCAAATGCAGGTCAACCGATTCCTCTTAAGGCGAAGGATGAAAAATTGATCTTAAGTTTGATGGCCGAGAAGAAAAGTTCTAAGGCTGCTGAAGAGATAAAAGTCAACATAAATCTTGAAATCGGAGAACGGGTCAAGATAAAAACTGGGCCTTTTGAGGGTTTTGCAGGTACGGTTAAAGAGGTAAAGCCTGATAAGAAAGAAGTAACGGTCATGGTCACAATCTTCGGAAGAGAAACACCAGTCGTTTTGAATGTTTCTGAAGTTGAAAAAGCAGTTTCATAAATTTAGTGGGAGGGTAAAACCCGAAAATACCACAAGGAGGTTTGTATGGCTTCAAAAAAACTGGTAAGGCAAGTGAAACTTCAAATTGCCGCAGGTAAAGCGACGCCGGCTCCACCTGTGGGACCAGCCTTAGGTCAACATGGCGTGAATATAATGGCTTTTTGTAAACAATTCAACGCCGAAACGGCAAAACAAACTGGCATGATTTTGCCAGTGATAATTAACATTTACGAGGATAGATCCTTTACCTTCGTGACGAAAACTCCTCCGGCTTCTATATTGATAAAAAAAGCCGCCGGTATAGAAAATGGATCTGGAGAACCTAACAAGAATAAAGTTGGAAAGATAACCAAAGCCCAACTTCTCGAGATAGCCAAAATCAAGATGCAGGACCTTAATGCTCATGATTTAGAAGCCGCTGCACGCATAATTGCCGGTACGGCTAAAAGCATGGGCGTAGAAGTAATAGGGTGAGGTGAAAAAATGCCAAAGCATTCTAAAAGATACAACGAGGCGGCCAAAGCAGTTGATAGGAATAAATTTTATTCTCTCGATGATGCCGTTAAATTGGTAAAGGCAACTTCGACCGTTAAATTCAACGAAACGATAGAAATGGCGATTAAAACGGGTATAGATCCCAAAAAGAACGAACAGCAGGTTAGAAACACAATAACCCTTCCAAACGGTACAGGTAAAAGTGTTAAGGTACTCGTTTTTGCCGTAGGACCAAATGCGGAGGCTGCAAAGGCTGCTGGAGCGGACTACGTCGGTGGGGAGGAGTTGGCTCAAAAAGTGGCATCTGAGGGATTTTTGGACTTTGATGTTGCCATAGCCTCTCCAGATACAATGAGTTTTGTAGGTAAACTGGGTAAAGTGCTTGGCCCAAGAGGGCTTATGCCGTCTCCAAAGTCTGGCACCGTCACTCCAAACATTGCCGAAGCCGTCAAGTCTTTTAAAGCCGGTAGAGTTGAAGTGAGAAATGATAAGACGGGGAATTTACATTTACCAGTTGGAAAAAGAGAATTTGAAGAGGATAAGTTAAAAGAGAACATAAAATCAGCAGTCCAACAGATAAATGCGTTAAGACCTCAAGGAGTTAAGGGAAGGTTTTTGCAAAAAGTAGTTATAAGTGCTACAATGGGACCTGGCATAAAACTGGATCTCAGCCAATTTGAAGATTAATTCACAGCCAAAGACAGCGGGATTTTAAAGGATCTTTCCTTCCCGCCGAGGCGCGTGATCTTGATTTCTTGCACGTTAAGATCAACGGCCTTAAAAAGGCCGTTTTTTTGAAGGAGGTATGTCATGCAAAAACAACAAAAGACAATGATAATCGATGAACTTACCAATTCTCTTTCCAAGTCTAAAGTGGTACTTCTCACAGATTATAAGGGCATGAATGTTGAAATGATAAGCAAGTTGAGGAAAGAACTTGCAAAAGCCAATGCGGAATATAGGGTGGTAAAAAATACGTTGTTGAAGATATCGTTGAAAAAAATAAATCTTTATCAAGAAGAGATTGAAAACCATCTTCAAGGCACAACGGCGATAATGTACTCTCAAGGAGATCCCATATTGGCTCTCAAATCACTTTACAACTTCCTTGATGAGAATGCAAATGCGCTTGTCATCAAATCGGGGTTATTTGAAGGAAAATTCATAACTGCCGATCAAGCGAAAGAATTTTCCAATTTGCCGCCGAGAGACGTGCTCGTTGCCCAACTTGTTGGACAATTTCAGGCACCCATATACGCTTTACACGCTGTGCTTTCTGGAACGCTTAGAAAGTTGCTTTACGTTTTGAATGAAATAGAAAGTAAAAAATCAAATTGATTTTAGAATATCATGGAGGTGTTTTAAATGACGAATGAAGAGATAATAAAAGCGATTGAGGAAATGAGCGTTGGCGATCTTGCAAAGCTCGTAAAAGCACTTGAAGAAAAATTTGGAGTTAGCGCCGCTGCGCCAGTTGCGGTTGCCGCTGCGCCAGTTGCCGGTGGAAATACAAAAGCTGCAGCAAAGGAAGAGGAAAAGACATCATTTAACGTTTTACTTAAGGAAGCCGGAGATAAAAAATTGCAAGTTATAAAAGTTGTTAGGGAGATAACGAACTTGGGGCTTAAAGAAGCAAAAGATCTAGTCGACAAGGCCGGTGCTCCCGATGCTGTGATCAAGCAGAATGCAACGAAGGAAGAAGCAGATCAAATAAAGGCCAAACTTGAAGAAGCAGGAGCCGTTGTAGAGTTAAAATAATTTGATCCAAATTTTTCGTACAAAAAATCATATTCAAATTGAAACTCAACCTCATCGGAATTGTAAAGATTCTGATGGGGTACTTTTGCTTAAATATAGTGAGAGAGGTTTTTGTATTTAAAAGAAAGGCATGGTGAAAAGGTGGAAAAACGGGAAAGGTTCTCTTATGGAAGGATGAAAGACGCCATCGATGTCCCAAACCTTATATCCGTACAACTCGATTCTTACAAAGAATTTGTTGAAAAAGGCATAATGGAAGTGTTGAAGAAATTTTCGCCGATAGAGTCGAAACCACACAAGGCTGACGTTAAGAAAGGAGAAAAGGGTTTTAAACTTGAATTCGTGAGTTCGAGAATAGGTCCATCGAAATACACCGAAGAAGAATGCAAACTCAAAGACACCACTTACAGTGTCCCGCTTTACATAACCATAAGGATAAAAGACATCCATTCAAATGAGATAAAAGAAGATGAAGCCCTTTTCGGTTATCTTCCGATCATGACAGAACGTGGCACCTTCATAATAAATGGTGCCGAAAGAGTCGTCGTTCATCAACTCGTCAGATCGCCAGGTGTATATTTCGTTCAGGAATTTGAAGGTTCTGAAAGAATTCCAACTTTTTTTGCCCATTTTCTCCCAGAAAAAGGGGCATGGCTTGAGATTTTGTTAAACGTTAAAAAGGGAATACTTCAAGCAAGGATTGATAGAAAGAAAAAGGTAAAGTTGCCCATTCTGCTTAAGATGTTTGATTACGTTACCCCCATGGATATGATGAAGATCTATCCTGTTACGGTTGTGGCGGACGAAGACGAACTGATTTTTCGCAGAGGTTCGATTCTGCTTGAAGACGTAAAGGATAAGAATGGAAATGTTTTGATACCTGCCGGTGAGAAGTTGGAAGAGGAAATGATTCATTCGATACTTGAAGCAAAGGTTCAGAAAATCACCGTAGCCCATCCTTACATGCAAAAAACAATTGAAAACCTTGATGATGTTGAGAAAAACATGTCTTCAGATGACGCCTACATAGAATTTTTCAGGAAGTTAAGGCCTGGAGAAATTCCAAGAATAAACGTCGCCAAGAGTTATTTTAACAGTCTTTATTTTGATCCCGAACATTACGATCTCACAAAGATAGGTCGTGCGAAGATAAATGCAAAACTTGGTCTCAAAAGCGATTCAATGGTGCTCACCAAAGATGACATAATTTCATCGATTCAATACCTGCTTGACATAGAAAACCACGATGAAAGACTTGATACCAAAGATCATCTTGGAAATAAAAGGGTAAGAACCGCTGGAGAACTAATGAAACTCGAATTTGAGCGCGGCTTTTCGAGAGTTCAAAAGATGATAGAAGACAAATTGAACATGTACAATTCGCTCGACAAGATAAACATTCAAAGTCTCATAAACGTAAGAGCCGTGATGACCACGCTTCAGCAATTTTTTGCGTCCAGCCAACTTTCACAGTTCATGGATCAGGTAAACCCGCTTGCCGAATTAACTCATAAAAGGAGAATATCGGCACTCGGTCCCGGAGGTCTAAGGCGTGAAAGGGCGAGATTTGAGGTACGAGACGTTCACCATTCTCATTATGGACGCATGTGCCCAATAGAAACTCCAGAAGGAGCGAATATAGGTCTTATAACTTCAATGGCCGTCTTTGCCGAGATAGATGAGTATGGTTTCTTGAGAACTCCTTACAGAAAAGTTGAGAATGGTAAGATAACGGACAAGATAGATTATCTTATGGCCGATGAAGAAGGAAATTACAACATAGCACCGGTAAACGTCAAGATAAATCCTGACAACACTTTGGCAGACGAAAGGGTAACTGTAAGATTCATGGAGAGTTATCGTTACGTCAACAAAGAAGAAGTCGACTACATAGACGTTTCTTCGAAACAAATAGTCAGCATATCGGCTGCTTTGATCCCATTCCTTGAGAATGACGATGCGAACAGGGCTTTGATGGGTTCTAACATGCAAAGACAAGGTGTGCCACTTGTGAAGCCTCAAGCGCCATTGATAGGAACGGGAATGGAAAAGTACGTTGCAAGAGATTCTGGCTTGATAGTCATTGCAAAACATGCTGGAAAGGTCAAGAAAGTCTCTTCAACTGAAATAATCGTTGAAAAAGACGATGGTTCTGGAGATGACATTTACAAACTCATAAAGTATTCTCGCACAAATCAGGACACCTGCATAAATCAAATACCCATAGTTGATGTTGGAGATCACGTTGACGCTGGAGATTGTATAGCAGACGGACCAGCCACGGACATGGGAGAACTCGCTTTGGGTCGAAATGTGCTCGTCGCCTTCATGTCTTGGGAAGGATATAACTTCGAGGATGCGATTGTCGTTAACCAATCTTTGATCGAAGATGATGCCTTCACTTCAGTTCACGTTGAAGTTTACGAGACCTATGCGCGTGAAACAAGGCTTGGTCCTGAGGAAATAACCGCTGATATACCAAATGCTTCAAAAGAGTCTTTAAAAAATCTTGATGAAAACGGGATAGTAAGAGTCGGTTCGCTCGTCCATCCCAAAGATATTCTTGTTGGAAAGGTAACGCCCAAGGGAGACAGTGAATTAACGGCCGAGGAAAAGATCATGAGATCTATCTTTGGTGAAAGAGGCAGGGACGTCAAAGACACATCCCTTAAATTGCCACACGGAGTTGACGGAAGGGTTATAGGAGTTCACATATTTGAAAAGGGAGACATATCTGAACTCGATTCAAGCGTCAACAAAATGGTGAAGGTCTACGTTGCAACGAGAAAGCCTCTTGCCGTTGGAGATAAACTTGCCGGCCGTCACGGAAATAAAGGTGTTGTCTCCAGAATTGTTGCCAAAGAAGATATGCCATTTTTGCCTGACGGAACACCTATAGAGATGGTATTAAGTCCGCTTGGAGTTCCTTCGAGAATGAACATAGGGCAGGTACTTGAGACGCACCTTGGATGGCTTGCGATGTTAAAGGGTATGTACTTTTCAACGCCTGTTTTTAACGGTGCCACAGAGGATGATATTTTTACGCCTCTTTACGAAGAAAGGGCCAAGCACGGTTTAACAGAAGGAGACGATCCAAATTATCCAACGGGCAAAGTTGTGCTTAGAGATGGAAGGACTGGCGAACCTTTCAACAGCCCCGTGGTGGTTGGTGTTATGTACATGATGAAACTCATTCACATAGCGCAAGATAAGATCCATGCCAGATCTATAGGGCCTTATTCTTTGATACATCAACAGCCTCTTGGTGGAAAAGCCCAATTTGGTGGCCAGAGATTTGGAGAAATGGAAGTTTGGGCGCTTGAAGCGCACGGCGCAGCCCATACGCTTCAGGAAATGCTTACCATAAAATCGGATGACATCGAAGGGAGAAATGAAGCCTACAAAGCGATAATGCGTGGGAAAAATATACCGATTTCCAATCTCCCGGAAAGTTTTAAAGTGCTTGTTAAAGAATTGCAGGGTTTAGCCCTTGATGTTAAGGTTTACGATGATAACGGCAACGAAATTAAATTGGATCGTTAAGGAGGGGTAAAATGGCAGAGAATAACCCCAAGATACTCTTAAACTCTTCTCAAGGTAAGGTGGGAAGAGTTGAGATAGGACTTGCATCGCCTGAGACGATTTTGAAGTGGTCTAAGGGTGAGGTAAAAAAACCAGAAACTATAAATTACAGAACTTTTAAGCCCGAAGCAGATGGCCTTTTTAGCGAGCAGATCTTTGGACCTGTCAAAGATTACGAGTGCGCTTGCGGAAGGTACAAGGGAAAGAAGTATGAAGGCACAACTTGTGAAAGGTGCGGTGTCACCGTTGAATCTAAAACGGCTCGCCGAAGAAGAATGGGACACATAGCCCTTGCCGTGCCCGTTGTTCACATATGGTATCTAAAGAATATTCCCAATTACATCTCCACCTTGCTCGATATATCTCCAAAGGATATAGAGCAGATAATATATTTTGGATCGAGAAGGACCGTTGAGGCATCTTACATAGTTACAGATCCTAAAAATACGAATTTTGAAGTTGGAGACAAACTTTACATCACCGAATACAACATATACAAAACGAAACTCGATTTTGACGTTGAAAATTCCGTGAGGATAAAAGCCCCTCATGGACCGGTAAGATCTGAAATAGACGGTGTTGTCTCGATAAAAACAGAAAAAACAAATAGTGGCAGGATAATCACATGGGTTAACGTTTCTCAATCGATGAAATCAGAAGACTCAAAGAGCGTTGATTACACCATTTATCGTGGTATGGAATTGGCCGTTAAAGAAGGAGACAAGGTTAAAGTCGGAGATATCATAGCAAACGAACTCAAAGTTGAACCCTTTAAGGCTCCTTTCGATGGAACCTTCGAAATAGACGAAGTAACTTCTACCATAAGGGTGATTCCGCTTCCAACTTCCAAATTTCAGCCTGTAACTTACACGCTTCCATACGGATCGAAGGCCACAGTTTCGAACAATCAAAAAGTTAAGAAGGGTAGAGTCCTGACCACCGGCACACATATAGACGCTGTTCGAGCCACAATCGATGGAACTGTGCTTTACGGGAAAAATCTTTCCGTTACTCAAAGAGAGGATGGAAAAATAATTGCCAATTCCACTGATACTGTAAGTATCATAGAAAAAGGTCAGTTCCAAAGAGTTGAAAGATCGTACCCACTTTTTGAAGGCATAACGCCTTACGTTGAAGATGGTCAAGAGATAAAGGCTGGAGATTACATAGCGGACAGATTTGTTTACGAGGACGAGGATCTAACCGTTAAAGAACTTGAGGTATTCGAAAAGTACTATCCAGGACTTTTTGACAAAGAGTTTGAAATAGAAAATGACAGAACCGTCGTCATGATAACGGACATAGATGAAGCGGTCGCGGCGGAGATAGGCAAAAAAATTGGAGACGTGATCCTTGACAACGAATACGATGCCTACAAAGATATCTACGGAGACAAGATAAACGCCGATGTCGGAGCCTCCGCAATAAAAAAATTGCTTGAAAAAATAGATCTTGGAGAGACGGAAAGTAAACTTGAAGCGGAATTGAAAAACACCCCAGAATCGGCTTCAAACAAGAAGATGAGAATTTTCAAGCGCTTGCATGTGATAAGAAGTCTTATCGAAAGCAATCAAAAGCCAGAATGGATGGTGCTTGATGTCATACCAGTCATTCCACCAGATCTCAGACCCATGATACAAATCGATGGAGGGCGCTTTGCAACAACTGATTTGAACGATCTTTATCGAAGAGTCATAAACAGAAACAACAGACTAAAAAAACTTCTTGAATTGAATGCTCCAGACATAATCGTCAGAAATGAAAAGCGCATGCTTCAAGAGGCAGTCGATTCCTTAATAGCAAATGGAAAACGTGGCAAATCTGTCATGGATAAATCCAACAGACCTTTGAAATCCTTGACGGATCTACTCAAGGGTAAAAGGGGAAGATTCAGAAGAAATTTGCTTGGGAAACGTGTCGATTATTCAGGCCGTGCCGTCATAGTCGTGGGTCCTAATTTGAGAATAGATCAGTGTGGCATTCCGAAAAAAATGGCCATGGAATTGTTCAAGCCTTTTGTACTTCAGAGACTTGTTAAAAGTGATCCTGACAAGTCAGCGAGAAAATGGGGACGCATGCTGATAGAGCGTGAAGTGCCAGAGGCATGGGAAGTGCTTGAAGATGTCATAAAGGGACACCCAGTTTTGCTCAACAGGGCGCCAACGCTTCATAGGGTCAGCATTCAAGCATTTGAGCCGAAGTTGATAGAAGGAGACGCCATTCAACTTCATCCGCTTGTGTGTCCACCCTTCAACGCCGATTTCGACGGAGATCAGATGGCAGTTCACATACCGCTTTCAGCGGCAGCACAGGCTGAATCAAAGTTTCTCATGCTTTCCAAGTACAATACAATCAGTCCTGCCCATGGCCAGCCACTTTCCATGCCGGGCAAAGACATAATATTGGGAATGTACTATTTAACGATGAAAAATGACAAATTGAAAAAGCCTCAAACGGTCTTTTCATCTGCCGAAGAAGCGATGCTTGCATATGACAAAGGTTATATAACCTTGCATACGCCTATCGATGTGCTTTTGAAATTCTCTACGGGAGAAAGACTCGTTAAGGATACAACGGTTGGCCGCGTAATATTTAACGATGGCCTTTTTGAAGAGTTGGTGGATTACACCAAGACGTACGATAAAAAAGAGATCAAAAACATCATTTCTAAGGCTTTCAAAACTTTTGATATAGACGCAACTGCAGATGTACTTGATAGGATAAAGGACTTTGGATTTAAGTATGCCACGATCTCTGGCGTTACGATTTCCGTTAGAGATGTGCTCATATCCGCAAAGAAACCTGAAATAATAAAAAAGTCTCAAGAAAAAATAGACAAGGTTGAAGAGGCATTTTCAAACGGCATGATAAATCAGCAACAAAGATACGAGCAGATAGTAAGAATCTGGGAAGATGCCACCAAAGAAATTCAAGACGTTACGTACGACGAGTTATCAAAAGATATGTTCAATCCAGTCTTCATGATGGTTAGATCCGGAGCGAGAGGAAGCATCGATCAGATAAAACAAATTGCGGGAATGAGAGGCCTTATGGCAGATCCATCCGGTAAAACGATAGAAGTTCCGATACTTTCGAATTTCAGAGAAGGTCTTAACGTCATGGAGTACTTCATATCAACACACGGTGCTCGAAAAGGATCGGCAGACACGGCTTTGAGAACGTCTAACTCCGGTTATCTCACCAGAAGACTCGTTGATGTTGCACAATCGATGACGGTAAAAGAAACAGACTGTGGAACTAAAAACGGCGTTGAACTTAAAACTTTAAGAGATGACGATGTTGTGATAGAAAAACTCGAAGATTCCCTCTTTGGTCGCGTACTTGCTGAAGACATAGTTAATCCTAAAACTAAAGAAGTTATTTATGAACGTGATACCATGATGGAAGAAGACGATGCACATAAAGCCGTCAGCACGATAGAAGAGGTTGAGGTTCATAGAACAGAGGAGGTCAAGATCGAAGCGATAAACGATCTCAAGGATTACGCTGAGATAGCCGAAGACCTTTACGATGATGCCAAGGGCACGTATTCAGGAGTACCTTCCAAGTTGATCTTCAAAAAAGGTGAACCTTTGAGAAATGTTGTCAACGCTGCCAAAAAATTAGGACTCTCAGAGATAAAGGCTGATATTTATCCTTGCGTTGGTGGCGTGACCGTCGCTCCTGTGCTTTCGAAGAATGGTAAAAGAGAGGTTGCAACTTACGAAGAAAGGGTCACTCCAGAACTTGCCAAAAAGTTCCTCGAAGAGAATGTCGATACCGTCACGCTCAGACCTTACATAAAAATAAGATCTCCTATGACCTGCGAATTGTCAAATGGCGTTTGCGAGAAGTGCTACGGTATGGATCTTTCGAATCACAGGATCGTGCATGTTGGTGAAGCAGTTGGAATAATAGCGGCACAGTCAATAGGAGAGCCAGGTACTCAACTTACCATGAGAACTTTCCATACCGGAGGAATAGCGACAACTGGAGATATAACTCAGGGTCTTCCAAGGGCCGAAGAATTGTTTGAAGCGAGAAAGAAACTAAAGGATGTTTCTGGCATATTCAGTCATGTGTCCGGTTACGTAAAGCAAATAAGCAAAGAAGAAAATAAAACCGTCAAAATATACGTCGAGGACGATGAAGGAAACATTCACGATTACACCGTTCCAAAGAGAACGCAAATACGCGTAAGAGAAGGGCAGAGAATTTTGGCTGGCACTCCTTTGACGACTGGAACGATAAGGCCGAGAGATTTACTTGAAAAAGTAAGCACTGAAAGTTCTTTCCAATATCTACTCAGAGAGGTTAAAAGGGTTTACGCCGAACAAGGAGTGGACATCCATGACAAACATTTTGAAGTCATAATAAAACAGATGTTCAACAAGGTTGAAGTCACAGACGCTGGAGACACCAACATACTGCCTGGCACCTTACTCTCTTTGGAAGAGGCTAAAAGGATAAATGAAGATATAAGGAAAGAAAATTCGAAGATCGAGGAAAATAGGAAAAAGATCGTTGGAAAAGAACTCGCTTATTCGGTCATTAGTCCAGAGGAAGTCGACAAAGAAATTGCCAAAGCCGGAGAGATAATAACTGAAGAACTTGTTTCAGAGATGGTAAAGAAGGGTATAAAATTTGTCACGATCAAAGATGGAGAAAGACGCGATAGATACACAATAAACGTTAAAAATGAGATTCAATACAAACAGAAATTGCTCAGAATAACCACTGCTTCTCTCGAGAGTGAAGGATTTTTGAGCGCTGCATCTTTCCAACAAACACCTCAAATACTTGCCGAAGCGGCGGTGGAAGGAAGATCCGATCTTCTCAAAGGACTAAAGGAAAATGTGATAATAGGACAGCTTATACCTTCTGGTACAGGTCTCTCCGTTTACAATAACATTCAAATCGAAGAACATCCAGTTGCAAAAGCATCAAGCGAGGAAATGAGAAGAGAACAACAGGCCTAAGAGAAATTGACAATTGAAAGGGGCAGAGATCTGCCCCTTTTTTATATCTGATCCG
>JAVRKN010000027.1:0-12730 GCA_031962405.1 Athalassotoga sp.
TTGACAACACAACAAAGTCGGCGATCATGCCTTCCGATATCTTTCCTTTTTTGTCTTCACCAAACTCTTGAAATGCTCCTTCAGTTGTGTATGCCAAAAGAGAGATTGCAGGATTTATTCCCATTTTCTTTGCGGCACGAATTCCAAGTAATGGATCTGGAATCTCAACTGGTGCATCTGAAGAAAAGGCCGTTCTTATTCCAGCATCAATAAGTGCTTTAAATGGATAGGCAATTTTAATTCTATTTCCTATTCTATCTTTTGCCATTTTTTCATCAGAAATGAAAAACTGTGGCTGAACATCAACGCATAGATTCATCTTTTTGATCTTTTCTATCTGATCTGGCCATGCCATCTGAACATGAACAATCCTGTGTCTTAAATTTGGATTCGTCGATTCAAAAGATTGAAGCAAAATATCAAGGGCGCCATCCCCTATTGCGTGAGTAACAATTTGAATTCCATTTGAATTGGCCAAATTAACTATCTCTCTAAATTCTTCAGGATCGAAGTTCAACATGCCGCGATCATTTGAATTGACGTAATTCGATCTGAGAAAGGCCGTTTTGGCCCCTAAAGATCCATCCAAGAGCAACTTGATCGATTTGGGCTTTAAAGAGAGGTATTTTTTCATTTCTTCGAGAGAATGAATGTGTAGATGCTCATAAACGTCTATCTTCAAGTTTGAGATCAAAGTTTCAACGACTTCAGGAGACAAATTTGAAGCATCATCTGAATGTACAGTCGTAACGCCATATTTAAAAAACTCATTTTCTGCAGATTTTACAGCCTTTTTAAGGTACTCAAGATCCTGTCTTACCCTTTCAAGCGCTTTTATCAAAAGATTTTCTCTCAAGACCCCGTCCTCAGAATGTATTCCAGTCAACTTTAAGAATTCTTCATTTGCAATCCCCACATGACCGCACCTTCTGACAAGCAAAAGAGGCCTCTTTATTGAATCAAGAAGAGTTTTTTCTGGATACCTTCCCAAAATTTCATCGTCCCATCCTCTTAAAACAAAGGCATCAGAATTTTGTGCAATTTGAATTATCTCGTCAACAGATCTTGCTTTTTCGAGATCGGGCGTTATGAGTTTCATTCCCAATCCTACCATGTGAGCATGGGAATCTATAAAGCCAGGATACACGTACCCATTTAATTTTTCTTCCCTATCGAAATGATCTTTAGATGACGCAAAGTGATCGTTCTCAACGACAAAAGATAAGTTGTAGGCTTTAAAAAGAGTTTTCATACCTTAATCCTAAAAAGGTTGTAAGGAGTTTCCCCTGGCTTTTCGTTGTAGTAAGGTCTTGTGCAATTTGGACAGCCAGAAGTTTCGAATGCAGATACAGGTACCAACGCAGGATCGAATCCATACCCTATGATTTTGCCGTCTTTTGAGAATTCAAAATTATCAACTCTCGAAAGTCCTGTTTTTATAAGATAATGAGATATTTGAATGCGCCTGTAAGATTCAAAAGATGGTCGGGGTTTATTTTCAAGTTTTGTGCCCTTAACAGGCGTAAAAGCGAAAAGGCCAACGCTTATTTTTGAGTCGTACATCTCTTGAATGAATTCTACCATTTGCCTTTCACTTTCTCCAAGGCCAACTATCGCATGCGTTGTAACGCGTCCGGGAAAAGCATCAGATACGCTTTTGATAAGTTCAAGATGTTTTGTAAGTTTTCCTCCCCTGTAAGTTTCGTAAAGTTTCTCATCTACAACATCCGTTGCCAGGCCTAATCTTTCTATGCCCTGGCCGAACCATATTTTTGCCTCTTCAAAATTGGACACCCGAACACTTACAGAGATGGGGATATTAAATGTCTTAACTTTTTGAATAAATTCAAATGCTTCTTTTTTAGCAGATGGTGTTGAGACAACCTGAAGGCATATTCTTTTGACGCCATCGCTTTTTTTTAAAGCATCAACTGCCCTTTCAACGTCAAAGGCCGGCCATACGATCCTTGAAAGCAACTCCACCGAAGAGTTGCTTGTCCTTGCTTGGGTGCAATATGCGCAGTCAAAGATGCACCTTTCGCCAAACATGGTATAAATAGTCTTCATCTCGAGAAGAGGACCAGACGAGATGAGATTCAAAAACCTTGCACTTCCGTAAGAAAGACGCATTCAAACCTCCAGATTGGGAACGGCGTTGAGATTTAAATCTGCAAACTTTCCCGCCTTGTAGTCATGCCAGCCTGCGGCCGCTATCATCGAAGCGTTGTCTGTGCAATATTTGAGAGGAGGAAAATGAAAGGAAAGGTTGCTTTGTAGACTCGCTTCTTCTATTTTTCTTCTTACAGCCGAATTTGCGGCTACACCGCCAGCAACTATTATATCTTTCACGTTGTACTCTTTGGCCGCTTCCACTGTTTTTTCCACAAGCATGGAAGAAACGGTTTCTTGAAAAGAGGCTGCCACATCTTCAACTTTTGATCCAGGATTATCATTCAAAAAATATCTTATGTGCGTTTTGAGGCCACTGAAACTAAAATCGTATTTTCCCAAAGTTTTGGGTTTCGTGAATTTATAGATGGGATTACCATTTTTTGAAATTTTGTCTATTTGTGGGCCTCCTGGATATGGAAGGCCCAACATGCGGGCAACTTTGTCAAATGCCTCGCCCGCCGCATCATCTATTGATTTGCCTAAAATTTCAAAATCATTCATCGATTTCATGTAAACAATTTCCGTGTGAGCCCCCGATATCATGAGCACAACGCACGGAAATTCGATATTTTTATCGAAAAGAAAAACGGCGTTGAGATGACCTATCATGTGATTAACGCCTATAAGTGGCACTTTTAGAGCGAAAGAAAGTGCTTTCGCGTAAGAAATCCCAACGAGTAAGGGACCAACAAGTCCAGGTCCATAAGTAACCGCTATGGCAGATATTTTTTTTGGTTCAATCTTTGCTTCTTCAAAAACCATCTTAGTCAATATGGATATCTTTTCAAGATGGTATCGTGATGCTATTTCGGGCACAACTCCACCGTAAAGCGCATGAATGTTTATCTGTGATGCCGTTTTCTCGGAGATCACACGCTCTCCGTTTTCAACAAGTGCAACAGACGTCTCATCGCACGAACTTTCTATGCCAAGGATCAAAGCCATTAAGCAGATTCCCTCATTTCTATCACGGGCTCTTTTCCGTCTCTAACCGTTTCTGTAGTTACGATAACCCTCTTGACATTTTGCAATCTTGGCACGTTGAACATCACTTCCATCATTATCTCATCTATGACACTTTTCAGTCCTCTTGCTCCAATGCCTTTTTTTCTTGCCATTCTTGCTATTTCTCTGAGGGCATTTTGTTCGAATTCAAGATCTACTCCGTCAAGTTCGAGTAATTTTTTGTATTGCTTGACCACGGCATTTTTGGGATCAACGAGTATTCTAACAAGTTGTTCTTCACTCAACTGATCCAAAGTCGATACTATTGGAAATCTTCCAACGAACTCAGGCATCATGCCGTATTTAACGAGATCATCTGGAGTAACTTGTTTTAAAAGCGAATTTATATCCTCATCGCGCTTTGATTTTACATCTGCAGAAAAGCCAACAGTTGTTTGTTGAATTCTCGATCTTATTATCTCTTCAAGGCCGTCAAATGCACCGCCTATTATGAAAAGTATGTTTGTGGTATCAACCTTTATGAATTCCTGATACGGATGTTTTCTGCCTCCTTGCGGCGGGACATTTGCAATTGTACCTTCGACAATTTTAAGCAAGGCTTGCTGAACTCCTTCACCAGACACATCTCTGGTGATGGAAACGTTAGAAGATTTTCTTGCTATCTTGTCTATCTCGTCTATGTAGATGATACCGTGTTGAGCCTTTTCTATGTCAAAATCCGCAACTTGAAGGAGCCTTAATATCACATTTTCCACATCTTCGCCGACATAGCCTGCTTCGGTAAGCGGCGTTGCATCCGTTATTGCAAATGGAACGTCCAATATCTTGGCCAAAACTCTCGCTATCAAAGTCTTGCCAGCTCCCGTTGGCCCTATAAGCATTATGTTGGACTTTTCTATCTCCACATCGTCAAACTTTTTGTTCATGAAAACGCGCTTGTAATGATTGTAAACGGCAACGCTTATGGCTTTTTTGGCTTTTTCCTGACCGATAACGTACTTATCAAGTTCTAATTTTATCTCGGAAGGACTCGGTAAAGTTTTAACCGTACCCTTTTGTTCTTCTGCTTGGTGATCATGGAGTATGTCATGAAAGAGTTCAACACATTCATCGCATATGTAAATGTCATTTGGACCAGCGATCAGTCTGTTAACTTCGGACGCTCCTCTTCCACAAAAAGAACAGAATTTCTCATTTTTCACTTTTTCGAATCTCCTTCTATCTCTCTTTTCGAAGAGATGATTTTATCTATTAAACCATAATTCAAAGCATCTTCAGCGCTCATGAAGAAATTTCTATCAGTATCTTTTTCTATCTTTTCGATTGGTTGCCCCGTGTGTTTCATCAAGATGTTGTTTAGTTCATTTCTTATCCTCATTATTTCTCTCGCCTGAATCTCTATGTCTTTGGCCTGGCCTTCTACGCCTCCAAGTGGTTGATGAATCATCACGGTTGCATGTGGCAATGAGTACCTTTTTCCCTTCGTCCCGGCAGCAAGCAGAACGGCAGCCATTGATGCGGCAGAGCCTATGGCAGTTGTGACAACATCACATTTGAGAAATTGCATCGTGTCGTATATTGCCAAGCCGGCCGTTACCGATCCACCTGGAGAATTTATGTACATGTAAACGTCTTTGTCTGGATCTTCCGCTTCAAGAAAAAGTAATTGGGCCACGACAAGACTCGATGTCATGTCATCAATTACTCCTTCAAGAAAAACTATTCTATCTTTTAAAAGCCTTGAGTATATATCGTAAGCACGCTCAGTTCTTCCAGTTGTTTCTATGACTATCGGTATATTTTGATTGCTGATCTCGTATTTCAATTTTCTCCCTCACTTTCGCTTTCTTCAACTTCATCATTTTTCTTCTCATCTTCAAGTTCATCATCTTCACTTAACTTTCTAACCACGATAACGGCATCCTTTAAAAGTTCATCTGCAACTTTAAAAGACAGAAGTTTCTGCTTTATGGTTGAATAAAGAGACGGATCTTTTTTGAGCATGATCTTCAATCTTTCATCGCTTATCTTTGATTCCTCATACATCATCTTCGCCTCTTCAAAGACTTCATCATCAGAAACATCAAGTGATTTTTCCTTTGCTATGAGTCTTGTTGCACCCTCTAATTTAAGATAGTTGATGGCTTCAGATTTGATTGACTCGCGATAAGCCTTCTCATCGCCTTTAAATTTGTCTTTTAACTCTTCATCGTAAACCCCATCTTCTTTTTTGTTATCCACAATGTAATCTATGAAATAATCGATCGTTGAATCAAGCACATCGATCTTAGTTCTTTCAATTAATTTTTCCAATATCATATCTCTTTTTAGCGAAAGAATGATGTCATCGGCTGCTTCTTTGAATTCAGATTTCAAGACATTTTTAAGATCTTCAAGAGTTTCGTACTTTTCATCAATCATTTTTGCCAAATTGTCATCTATATCTGGCAATTTCCTCGAGTAAAGTTTATTCACTTTAACGTGCAACTTCGTCTCATTCTCTGTATTTTCAGATTTCGACGTGAAATCGAATTCGTCACCGATCTTTTTTCCCACGAGATGCGTGAAAATACTTCCTTCTTCAGGATTGCCTATTTTTATTTCAAGAGTTTTCTTTTCGGGATCTTTTCCTGTTAAATCGAAGTATTCTATCTCGGCGACATCGCCTATTTGGGCACTTTGACCCTCTTCTTTCGGCACGAGTATTGCTTTTTCTTCTCTTATTTCGTTTATGGCATTTTCAACACTCTTATCTATATTTCCAGCGTCTGGTACTTCTATTTCAATTCCCTTCAACGATTCAATCTCGACCTTTGGAAAGAAATGAATCTCGAAAAGCACATCTGCCGTTCCACCAAGTTCGACGGATTTTACTCTCGGCGGTAAAAGCATGTTTTCGCTATCTTGAAGACCATCCCTAAAAAGCATATTAAAAGCTTTTTCTGCGACTTCATCTTTTACAAGTTCGTTAATTTTATCCATTCCTATTATGGTGTTTATAAGGTTCCTTGGGACCATTCCTGGTCTAAAACCTTTGAGTTTGATATCTTTGGAAAGATCGTTGTAAACCACATCTCTTGCATCATCTATTGATTCATGATCCAAAGATACCTTTACGGTCTTAACATTTTTGTTTTCTTCAACAACATCGAACATAAAGTTCTCTCCTTTTCTATATCAAAGAATGTAGGAACTTAAATCCTCATCTTTGGCTATTTCTTCAACTCTGCTTATCACGTAATTCTTGTCTATAACGACAGGACTCTCCACCTTTGGGGCATTGTATGAAACCTCTTCTATCACTTTTTCCATCACGGTGTAAAGTCTTCGAGCACCTATGTTATCTTTTCTCTCGTTGACTTCATACGCGATTCTCGCTATTTCAGAAATACCATCTGGTGTGAAATTTAGTTCTACCCCTTCAGTTGCAAGTAAGGCCTTGTACTGATAAATTAAGGAATTTTTGGGTTCTATAAGTATTCTTTCAAAATCTTTTTGAGTTAAAGCGCTTAATTCGACCCTTATTGGAAATCTTCCTTGAATTTCTGGAATCAAATCCGATGGTTTTGACATGTGAAAAGCTCCTGCCGCTATGAAAAGTATGTAATCTGTCTTTACTGGACCATATTTTGTCGATACAGTTGTCCCTTCGACTATTGGTAAAAGATCTCTTTGAACACCCTCTCTTGATACGTCTGGCCCTGCTTTTGAATTTGAACCGACTATTTTATCAAATTCATCAAGGAAGACTATACCCTTGTATTGAGCTCTCTCTATCGCTTGCTGGATCATTCTATCCTTGTCTATAAGTTTTTCTGATTCAACTGGCAGCAAAAGTTTTCTCGCGTCTTTAATTTTAACACGTTTTTTCTTCATTTTTTTTGGGAGCATGCCCCCAAACATATCTTGAATGTCTATTCCAAGATCTTCAGGGCTCATACCACCTATCATCGGCATCATTGGAGTTGTATCTTCAACCTCTATTTCTATTTCCATATCTTCTAACTCGTTGTTTCTTAATCTTTGACGCATTTCTTCACGTCTTGAGATCGCCATTCTGTGAGTCTCGGGTGAAACTTGAGGCTGGGGGTTCTGGAAGAAGGACATTATGCCAGATGAAGGTTGCTTTTTAACGCTTTCAGGTACGAGTGCATCCAAGATACGTTCTTCCACTGCTTCCTTTGCTTCTTTTTCCACCGTTGCGCTCATCTCAGATTTGACCGTATTTATGCTCTCCTCGACCAAATCTCTTATTATCGAATCGACGGATTTTCCGACATAACCCACTTCTGTGTATCTTGTTACCTCAACTTTGATGAATGGCGCTCCGGAAAGTTGGGCAAGCCTTCTTGCTATCTCAGTTTTACCAACGCCCGTTGGCCCTGCCATGAGGATATTCTTTGGCATAACGTCTCTCTGCATATCCTCTGGTAATTTCATGCGCCTAATCCTATTTCTCAAGGCTATGGCAACGGCTTTTTTGGCTTCTTCCTGTCCTATTATGTACTTATCGAGTTCCTCTACTATCTCCTTCGGATTAAGTTCATCTATGTTTATCGCCAAGATAATTCCTCCTCACAATTCTTCTACCGTTATGTTTGAATTTGTGTAGATGCATATTTCACTTGCTATTTCCATGGATTTAACGGCAATTTCATGGGCAGTCATTTGAGTGTTCCTGTAGAGAGCGCGGGCGGCGGCAAGCGCATAATTGCCTCCGGACCCAATTGCCATAATTGGTTCATCGGGTTGAATGACCTCTCCATTTCCAGAAAGCAAAAAGATATTTTGATTGTCTGCGACTATGAGCAACGCTTCAAGGCGTCTTAGAGCCCTATCCATTCTCCAATCTTTTGCGAGTTCTATTGCTGCCCTTGATAAAACACCGTTTGCTTCTCTTAATTTAACTTCGAATCTTTCAAAAAGCGTGAACGCATCGGCCACCGATCCGGCAAAACCGGCTATTATTTTTCCGTCTCCGAGTCTTCTTACCTTTTTAGCCGTTGATTTTAATATCGTTTCTCCAGTTGTAACTTGACCATCACCGGCCATTACCGTTTTACCATCTTTTCTTACAACGATCACAGTTGTTGAATGAAATTCCAATTCACTTACCTCCTGCGGAATTCAAAATTTCAATTACCACATCTTCCATGCTCAAACCGTACGCCTTTGCAGAGGCTGGAAGATCACTTGTTGGAGTCATTCCAGGGATGGCATTGACCTCTAAAAAATAAAAACTCCCATTTGAAATTATACCATCTATTCTTGCGAATCCTCTACAACCTATTTCTTTGTAAACTTTCAGTGCCGCTTTTTCGATTTCATTTCTTTCACTTATGTTCAAGGGTGCTGGAGCGATGAGAGTCGATCCTTGCGGTGAATACTTGGAGTCGTAATCGTAAAATTTACCCTTTGGAATTATCTCAAGAATCGGTAGTACAGTTGGATTTCCTTTTATGTCGAGCACTGATATCGTTATTTCTCGTCCATCGATGTAATCCTCGTAAAATCCGTCTTTTTCCTCACCCGTGATTTCTCTTGGAGAAAAATAAATTTTTACTCCTATGCTTGAGCCCCCAAATCTCGGTTTAAAAACGCATGGAAATTCTTCTGGATGAAAAGACCATCTTGGAGTGTTAACCTTCATGCTTTGAAAATATTCTTTTGTTTTGATCTTGTCTATCGTTATCTCACAACTTTTTGAATTAGATCCCGTGTAAATTATACCCCTCGATTCAAAAAATCTTTGAACGCTTCCATCTTCACCAGGCGAACCATGAAGCATTATGAAACAAATTGGATTAACGGATTCAAGCGATTTGAAGTCGCCATCCCAAATGAAGAGAGTAGACTCTATCTTAAGTTTTTTAAGAGATTCGAATACGTTTCTTCCGCTTGAAATGGAAACTTCTCTTTCAGGCGAGGTTCCGCCACAGAGCACCGTTACATTTGAAATTTTTCCCTTAACTTCTTCTCTACCATTTGAGGCACCCATTGTTTTAAATCTCCTCCAAACTGTGCTATTTCTTTTACCATTGATGAGGAAAGAAAAAGAAACCTTATATCTGTCATAAAATATATCATCTCAAGATCGGGACACATTTCTCTGTTTGCAAGGGCCATTTCAAATTCATATTCAAAATCCTCAACGGCTCTTAACCCTCTTATGGCTATTTTTATTCCATTTTCTTTCACATATTGAACGAGTAAGCCATTGTAAAGGTCTACTTTAACGTTTAAACCCTTCGTTGCTTCTTTTATCATTTCCATCCTCTCGTCTGCGGAAAATAAAGGTTTCTTTCTCATGTTGTTCATCAAAACGACGGTAAAATCATCGAAGACTTTGGATGCTCTTTTGATTATGTCTATATGACCGTAAGTTATTGGATCGAAGGATCCAGGGTATATGGCTTTCAATTTATGCACCTCACTTGAAATATTTTTTTATCATCCAGCCTAAGACAGGTAAGCTTTCCACCGTAAACACAACCCGTGTCGATTCCTATCTTATCACTTTCAATCAAAGGTTTATTCATTGGAGTATGGCCGAAGACGACTGTGTATCCTTTAAGGGGGTTTTCAGAATATATGAATTCATCTCTTATCCAAAGCATGTCTTCTGCCTTTTGATTGGAAAGATTCACTCCTGGTTTAACTCCAGCATGAACGAAGAGATATTTTCCTTCAACATGGTAGAGCTTTGTCTTTTCAAAGAAATCCAAGTGTGCTTTTGGAATATTCTCGATGTTGTTTCCGTAACTTTCAAGTGTTTTCTTTGCTCCGTTGTATTCCCATAAATCCCAATCTTGTGGATCTCTTGTTTCGTAAAATCTTTTCATCATCCATTCATGATTTCCCTTTATGAAAATTGTGTTTTTGTGCGTTATGGACAGCGTTAAAAGAAATTCGATGACTCCTCTTGAATCGGGTCCTCTGTCTATGTAGTCTCCAAGAAAGATAAGTTTATCTTCTGAAGATAGATTTATCTTTTCAACAAGTTTCTTTAATGGTTCTAAACATCCATGTACATCGCCTATTGCATATATCATTTTCTCACCTCATACTAATAATAATATATTTTTAGTATTTTTCTTATTAGTAGGCATTGTTGAAATTGTTGAAAACTCATTTTTAGCCATACAGTTACTGACTTTTTTGATTGTTGAAAACTTTGTTGAAAACTTGTTGAAAACTTTTGTGGAAAAAAGTTGTTGAAAACTCATTTCTCTTTTGAAGGGTTTAAATGTGCGAGAACAAGCATGGTTACAAGTAAAATTGACATAACAAGGTGTAAAAAGTTTTCAACAACGATATTTTCCTTATTTTACAAGGCTTTTGTGAGTTTTCAACAATCGATTGTTGAAAGTGTTGAAAACTTTTGTTGAAATTGTTGAAAACTCATTTTTAGCCATATGGTTATTGATTTTTTTAACTGTTGAAAAGTTATAAACAAACGATATAACGAGATTTAAGAAGATATATGTTTATATTTGGGAATAAATCAGTATAATCGTCTCTAAAATGGTATAATTGTTAAAATTGAGCCTTTGATTGGGAGTTGAAGTGCGCTAACATAATTAGCAGAAGAGATGTTAGAGTGCTAATTTGAAAGGAGGTTTTCTTGGAATGAGTGCAAAAACGAGGATCAAACCGCTTGGTGAGAGGCTCTTGATCAAGCCTTTGAAGGAAGAACCAAAATCTGCAGGAGGAATTGTTCTGCCAGAAAATGCGAAAGAAAAACCGCAAAGGGCAGAAGTTATTGAAGTTGGTACTGGTGATGACATCAGCGTCAAAGTCGGTGATGTGGTTATTTTTGCGAAGTACTCAGGAAATGAGATCAAAATTGACGATGAGGACTACATATTGATCGATTGGAATGATGTTCTCGCAAAGGTTGAAAAATGAAGGAGGTAAATGAATAATGCCCAAGTTACTCAAATTCGATCAAGATGCAAGGCAATCTATACTTACAGGCGTTGAAAAGCTTGCAAGCGCTGTTAAAATTACGCTTGGTCCTAAGGGAAGGAATGTAGTTGTTGAAAAGAGTTTTGGTTCCCCAACGGTGTCAAGCGATGGTGTTTCTATTGCGAAAGAAATCGATCTTGAAGATAAGTTCGAAAATCTTGGTGCCCAACTTGTAAAAGAAGTTGCGACAAAAACAAATGACGCAGCCGGTGATGGAACAACAACGGCAACTGTTTTGGCCGAGGCAATGATAAAAGAGGGCATAAAAAATATAACTGCCGGAACAAACCCAATGGTTATGAGGGCTGGCATGCAGGAAGCCACTGAAAAAGCCGTTGAAGAGATAAAGAAATTAAGCAAAAAACTGAATGGAAGATCTGATATTGCCCATGTTGCGGCTATAAGCGCAAATAACGAAGAAATTGGTGAATTGATAGCTGAAGCCATGGACAAGGTTGGTCAAGATGGAGTAATAACGGTTGAAGATTCAAAAACAATGGAAACGCACGTTGAATTTACAGAAGGTATGCAATTTGATCGCGGATACATCTCTCCATACTTCGTCACAGATGCAGAAAAGATGGAGGCGAATCTCTCAGATGCCTTCATACTCATAACCGACAAAAAAATAAGCGCTGTAAAGCCCATCATTCCTTTGCTTGAAAAAACGGCTCAAACGGGGAGACCTTTGCTTATAATAGCAGAGGACGTTGAAGGAGAAGCACTTACAACTCTTGTTCTCAACAAATTGAAGGGTACGCTCAACGTTGTGGCGGTCAAAGCGCCTGGTTTTGGAGACAGAAGAAAGGCCATGCTCCAGGATATAGCAATTCTCACAGGTGGTACAGTTGTGAGCGAAGAGATTGGACTTGATTTTGATAGCGTCACGCTGGACATGCTCGGCCGTGCTAAAAGCATAAAAGTAAGAAAAGACGACACTTTGATCGTTGATGGCGCTGGCAAGGAAAAGGACATAAAGGACAGAATTGCCCAGATAAAAGCCCAGATCGAAAATACGACCAGCGAATATGAAAAAGAAACTTTGCAAGAAAGAATGGCTAAACTCTCCGGCGGAGTTGCCGTTATAAAAGTTGGAGCCGCAACTGAAACTGAACTCAAAGAAAAGAAGCAAAGAATTGAGGATGCTTTGAGTGCTACAAAATCAGCCGTTGAGGAAGGTATCGTGGCTGGCGGTGGAGTCACACTTTTGAGAATTTCGCAAGAACTCAAGAAATTTGAAGAAAAACTCGAAGGCGAAAAGAGAATAGGTGCCATGATAGTTAGAAACGCTTTAAGTGCGCCTATAAAGATAATATGCCAGAATGCCGGTATTGATGGAGCAGTTGTTGTCAATGAAATACTTGCCAATTCAAGCAAATCTTACGGTTATGACGCGCTTAAAGGAAAATACGTTGATATGTTTGAGGCGGGTATAATAGATCCTGCAAAGGTAACGAGGAGTGCTCTTCAGAATGCATCTTCTATCTCTTCGATGTTGTTAACCACTGAGGTTGCAATAGTCGAAAAGCCAGAAGAGAAGAAAGAAATGCCTCCAATGCCTCCCGAATATTGATTAAAATTAAATGTGTATCTCAAGCGGGCGAAAGCCCGCTTTTCGTTTGAT
>JAVRKN010000028.1:0-12641 GCA_031962405.1 Athalassotoga sp.
TAATTTAGGCAACGAATGGAGGCCATAAAATGAAAAAGGATTTGTTAAAAAAACTCGATCCATATGAAGAGTTTGTGATAATAAATAAAGGTACGGAGCAACCTTTTACGGGCAAATACAACGATTTTTATGAAAAAGGCACTTATGTCTGCAGAAGGTGCGAGTTACCGCTTTACAAATCAGACAGCAAGTTTAAATCTGATTGCGGCTGGCCAAGTTTTGACGAAGAAATACCGGGCGCCGTGAGAAGGCAATTAGACGCAGATGGAAAAAGAATTGAAATAACCTGTGCTTATTGTGGAGCACACCTTGGTCATGTTTTTGAAGGAGAAGGTTATACTCCAAAAAATGTAAGGCATTGCGTTAATTCGGTGTCAATGAAATTTGTACCAGAAGGGCAAAATGTTCAAAGGAATAGGGCATTTTTTGCCGCTGGATGCTTCTGGGGCACTCAATACATGTTTAAAAACCTCAATGGCGTTTTAGACACAAGGGTTGGTTATATGGGAGGCAGGGCAAAAAATCCAACATATCAGTTGGTATGCACTGGTACCACAGGGCATTTTGAAACTGTAGAGGTGATATACGATACCTCTGAAGTTGATTACGCAACTCTTGTGAAATTTTTCTTTGAGATCCATGACTTTTCACAATTCGATGGTCAAGGACCAGACATAGGGGAACAGTACAAGAGTGTGATCTTTTACACAGATGAAGATCAAAAGAAAATTGCAGAATCGATCAAACAAACGCTCCAAAAGATGGGAAGAGTCGTTGCAACGGAAATAAGAAGGGCTTCTGATTTTTGGCTTGCCGAAGATTATCATCAAGATTATTACGATAAGACACACAAAGCACCCTATTGTCATTACAGAAGAAATGTTTTCCCACCTGAAACTTTTAAAGTTAGAAATGAGGAATGAGGATGCCCATATTTTTTGATGAATCCTCAAAAACATTTAACCTTTTTTCAAAAGAAATGCAGTACACCATGTACGTAGATCAAAATGGGAGATTGTGTCATGCCTATTGGGGTAAAAAGATAAGGGCGCTTAACGTCCAACGCATTTCAAACTCTTACAAAATGAGTTATGGCCCAAATCTTTCCCTTGAAATTCTTCCTCAAGAGTACCCAGCCTATGGCGGCACTGATTTCAGGAGTCCTGCTTATCAGGTACAATTTGAGGATGGATCTACAGTTTCAGATTTAAAGTACAAAGGTCATAAGATCTACAAGGGAAAACCGAAATTAGACGGTTTACCGTCAACTTATGTTGAGAGTGAAGATGAGTCTCAAACTCTTGAGGTGTATCTGTACGATGCCGTTGGAAAGTTAAGCGTGACTTTGACATACACGGTATTTGAAAAATTTCAGGCCATTGCAAGAAGTGCGAAGTTTAAAAATGAAAGTTCAAAAAAGATAAAGATATTAAGGGCTTTAAGTGCAAATGTTGATTTTGAAGACGATGATTTCGTTATGATCCAATTGTCCGGTGCTTGGGCACGCGAAAGGAATATCGTAAAAAGGCATCTGGTGCCAGGTATTCAATCAATAGAAAGCCGGAGAGGAGCAAGCAGTCATCAACAAAACCCTTTCATAGCGCTTGCAAGAAAGCACGCCGATGAATGGGAAGGAGAAGTTTACGGATTCAGTCTCGTTTACAGTGGAAACTTTCTTGCCCAAGTTGAAGTTGGTCAGTACGAGACGGCAAGGGTATCTATGGGAATAAATCCCTTTGATTTTTCATGGCTTTTAGAGCCACTTGAAACCTTTCAAACTCCAGAAATTGTCATGACTTATTCGTCTGAGGGCTTTAATGGAATGTCTCAAACATACCACAAACTTTACGCTTCAAGGCTGGCACGCGGCAAATACAGAGACGTCGAAAGACCAATACTCGTTAACAACTGGGAGGCAACTTATTTCAACTTTAACGAAGAAAAATTGCTTAAAATCGCAAAAGAAGCGAAGGAACTTGGCATAGAACTTTTTGTCCTTGACGATGGCTGGTTTGGAAAAAGAGATGCCGACAATTCTTCTCTTGGAGATTGGGTCGTTGACAGAAGAAAGCTGCCAAACGGCCTTGACGGCCTTGCGAAAAAGATAAATGAAATTGGATTGAAATTTGGTCTGTGGATTGAACCAGAAATGGTCTCGCCAGACAGCGATCTTTACAGGTCTCATCCAGATTGGTGCATTCATGTGAATGGTAGAGAAAGAAATTTAAGCAGAAATCAACTTGTTTTGGACTTTTCAAGGCAAGATGTGTGCGATTACATGACAAAGACGATTTCAGATCTTTTGAAAAGCGCAAATATAAGTTACGTGAAATGGGACATGAACAGAAACATGACGGAGATCGGATCCGATAAGTTGCCACCTGAAAGGCAAAGGGAAACGGCACACAGATACATGCTTGGACTTTACAAGGTGATGGATGAGATCACATCCTCTTTTCCCGATATACTTTTTGAAAGTTGTGCCGGAGGTGGAGGCAGATTTGATCCGGGGATGCTTTATTACATGCCGCAAGCATGGACAAGCGATGATACCGATGCGATAGAAAGGCTTAAAATTCAGTACGGAACAAGTTATGTCTATCCACAAGTCATGATGGGAAGTCATGTCTCTGCCGTTCCAAATCATCAAGTTGGAAGAATAACGCCAATTGACATAAGAGCGCACGTGGCAATGAGCGCAAATATGGGCTTTGAACTTGATCTCACAAAGATCTCGGACGAAGAACGAGGGAAGATAAAAGCATACGTTTCTGAGTACAAGAAATTAAGAAAATTGATCCAATTTGGAAATTTTTACAGACTCATCAGTCCCTTTGAAGGAAATGAAAGTGCATGGATGATAATCGATGAAGAGCAGGATGAATTTTTGCTTTATCATTTCAAAATATTCGAAAGGCCAAATTCAAAGGGTATAAGAATCAAACTTAAGGGCATATCGACGGACAAAAATTACAGATTGGAAGGCACAAACGAAATTTACGGAGGAGACGAACTTCTTTACGAGGGAATTACGATCCCACATGCCTTTGGAGATTTTCAAAGTGTGCTGATGCATTTCAAGAGTGTCTGAAAAGGCGGAAGAAATTCCGCCTTTTACAGATTTTTGGAGAAAAACTCTACAGTTTCTGCTATGACGCGCTCTGACCAATCGTAAGAACTAAAGGTATGATCTGATCCTTCAATCGGAAGCAGCGTTCCTTTCCTGAACTCTTTAACAAGATCTTGGCTATGTTCGAAGGGCACGGCTTGATCTGAGGTTCCATGAATTATAAGAGTTGGCTTTCCATATTTTTTTGCTTCACCAAAGGCATCAAAGGTCAAGACTTCCTTTGTGAATTCCTTCGATACCCTTATTCCACCAACGTCAAAGAAGCGCAGATCTTTTGGGACAGAGGGGATTCCCTTTGAAAAAACTTCTTTGTTTTTTGCCGCCGGAGCCCATAAACAGAGTGCATCAGGATCGATCTGATTGGCGGTCAGTAGCGCTATCGTTCCACCCATTGAAAGGCCAAGCACTCCTAACTTGTTATCGAAATTTTTTCTCGTGTATTCTGCTACTTTGAGGGCATCGGAAATCTCCGAAGAGAGTGTCATCTTCTCGAAAGGCCAATCGCTGTTTCCAGAACCTCTAAAATCGAATCTCACGGATGATATGCCTACCTTCTCGAGGGCTTTTGAAAGTCGTGCGAAGATGAAGTGCGCCTCTATGTGATTGCCTGTGAAGCCATGAAACATGACGACAACGGGAGTATTTTTACCCGCGCTGTTTATAACGGTGAATATTTTTCCTTTGTTCTTCAAATTTACAGTTCTCATCTTTTCCTCCTTAGCCAACCTTCTATTTTTTGAAAAGTGCTCGCTATAACTTCGTCCATGTTGTAATACTTGTATTCTGCAAGCCTGCCAACGAACAGATATTCTCCAGATTTTTCAACCTTTTCAACCTCTTCCATGTAAAGGGATCTGCTTTTCATGTTTTCTTCCGTCACAACCACGTAATAAGGCTCTCCCTTGTCGAGTGGATATTCGTAACAGACGGTTGTAAGATCTGATTTTTGACCCGTCATGTGTTTGAATTCAGTTATCCTTGTCCAATCATAATCATTCGGATAATTCACAACTGCAACGGGTTGGTAATACTCCTGACGGTACGTTTTAAAATCAAATTTTAACGATCTGTATTCAAGTTCTCCATGAAGTTTACCAAAGAATTCGTCTAATTTGCCCGTGTAAACTGTCACGATCGGTTTAACCTCAGATCTTATTTCAAAATAATCGCAATTTGTGAGAACGGATATATTTTGATGATCAAGCATTTTTTCAACCATTTTTGTGTATCCGTGAAGTGGGATCCCTTGGTAGGCATCTGAGAAGTACCTGCCATCACGGTTAGATCTCGTTGGAATTCGTTTTGCAATCTCAGGTGAAAGTTCTACAGGTTCTCTGTTCCATTGCTTTCTTGTGTAATTCATGAAGAATTTCTCGTAAAGTTTTCTACCGATCTGAGAAACAACGGCATCTTCAAAGTTGAGCGGAGGATTCGTGAATTTCGAACTTTTAACCTCATCATCTAAAAATTTATCGACATCTGATATCGACAAGTTTATGCCAAACAATTGATTTATCGTGTCTCTGTTGATGGGAAATGGAACGTACATCCCATCCACGTAACTTAAAACTCTGTGCTGGTAATAATTCCATGATGTAAATCGGCTCAGAAATTGAAAAACAGCCTTGTTTTTGGTGTGAAAAATGTGGGGCCCATAGGTATGAATTAAGATGCCGTCTTCGTTGAACTCATCATAAACGTGTCCTGCGAGATGGTTGAGTTTTTCAACGACTAACACCCTGAAGCCAGATTCTGCAAGTATTCTTGCTGAAGTTGATCCAGCAAGACCAGATCCCACTACAAGAACAAAATCTTTCATCAGAAACCTCCCCTTCCACCGCCGCCAAAGCCACCACCAACGTTGCCTCCAAAACTGCCACCACCAAAGTTGCCCATATTTCCAACCTGTTGGACGTTGGCATTTATCATGGCGCTTTGTGGCAACATTATCAAAGAATCATACCAAAGCATGGTTGTAAAGGCTGGGAAAAATGGGTCTGATTCCACAATTTCAGGAGGATTCATCATCTTTATAGCCTTTATGACGTGCTTTGCTATTCCCAGACTGGTACCATAGACAAGGTATTGTTTCCAAACGATTATCGATTCCGGGGGTTTTTCTTTTATCAAAGAATAATCCGTAAGATATTTTTCGAAATGCTTCCATCTTAGATAATAAACTCTGCCATCCTTCGTCCATCTTCCAAAGACATCCCGTGGAAGCATGAGTATTATCCATGAGGCGACCCAATCCGCAAAAGTTACCCAACTGAGGATCATCAAAAGATTTGGATAGGCTCTGCCGTTGTAAATGTTCAAAAAGACCAAGGCGATTGGTAAAATCATCAGCGCAAGAACGGTTACAACCTTTGTTATCGTGTTGCCGTAAGTGAGAAGGTAATTTCTCCTTTCTGCGTCTGTTAAAACTTTCATCTTCCAATCAACAAAGGCACTGTTGAACTTTTGGGCTTTTTGAATGTTTCCCTTCATTGATTCGGCAATTGTCCTTGGATCAAAAATCCCATCCACCGAAAATGGCTTGATGACATTGTCAAAAAGCATTTTTTCGCTCTCACTCAATGGTTTCTTACCACTTAAAATTTTAAAGGCATTTTCGCCAGAAAACTCAAGATAGCCCTTATCGACAAGGTTGAGAATTGCGGCGGCAAAGCCGTCTGAATCTGGTTCAGATATGAGTCTTTTGACAACAGAATTCACAAGTTCAGGAGGATCGTCAAACGGGATTTCACGTTCGTATTCTCCAACATCAACCTTCGGTTCAACGCCAAATAACCTTTTAAAGACTAAAGGAATTAAAGGTATTAATATGATAAGCACCACTATCCAAAACCATTGCCAGAAAATGCCATTTGAATATCCATTTTCAATTCCTTCAACCTGCTTAATCGTCATGGAAAGCGGAGAAGAATATTCAACGTTCATGGATGGAAATACCACTCTTGCCTCCGCGTAAGTGTTTGGAGGCACGTTATGATATGTTATCGTGAAGTCATGACTTCCATTCATCACAATTTGATGCGGTACGTCGAGCGGATGAGGGAATATCTTTTCTATGTTGAAATTCGACGGGAATATGTAATGAACTGTCAACAAAGGCACCCATGAAGGTGTGCCTTTGCCCCAGAATTTGTAAAAAAATTGAGAGAAATCAATTCCATTTTGAAATCCACCGGTGACATCGTAAGAGAGATTCATTACGACATTATCCCCACCGGCTTTTGGTACGGTGTATCCATTGTTTAAATAAACGAGCAGATCAAATCCACCTTGATTAACAATTCCTTCAGTCTTTTGAATGGTTGCTCCTTCAACGGATAGTTTGAAGTTACTCATTGAAACACCGTTGGGAAATTGAGTATAAGGTGCCAGACCGTGATATGGTTTCGTAAAAGTGTAATAGTCGCTCTCGGAGATATGAGCAATTCCATTTGGATCTACTTTGACTGTCACATTAACCTTATCAACCTTTAAATTTGAAGACCAAACCGCAAAATAACCATTCACGTAAAAGGTTGCGAGCAAGCCAACAACGATCATCGCCAAAACGACGGCTATTTTTAAGATTAAGGCACCTTTCTTCAAAAAATTTCCTCCTTAAAGTTCATTTTGCGTACTCGACGCTTCTTTTTTCTCTTATGACAACAACTTTGATCTGACCTGGATATTCCATTGAAGATTCTATTTCTTTTGCTATATCGTAAGCCATCTTATCGGCCAATTGATCGTCAATCTTATCAGGCTCGACGATGATTCTAATTTCTCGACCAGCCTGAATTGCGTACGCTTTTGTCACACTTTTGTGACTTGTCGCTATTTCTTCGAGTTTTTGAAGTCTCTTTATGTATATTTCTATGCTTTCCCTTCTTGCCCCTGGTCTTGATGCGCTTATCGAATCGGCCGCCGCAACAAGTACGGCCTCTGGAGTTTGGAATGGAACCTCTTCATGGTGCGCTTGGATCATGTTAACAACGGCCTCTTTTTCTCTGTATCTTCTCGCAAGTTCTCCACCGATCATGGCGTGTGTTCCTTGCACTTCGTGATCTACCGCTTTACCTATATCGTGTAAAAGAGCGCCTCTTTTAACCTTCTCAACATCAAGACCTATTTCTTCTGCCATCATCGCGGCTATCTGAGCCACCTCGATCGAATGGTAAAGTACATTTTGGCCAAAACTCGTTCTGAATTTTAACCTTCCAAGCAATTTTATGAGTTCTGGGTGCATGTTGGATATTCCAACAGTTAATATTGCCTTTTGACCTTCATCGTGTATGATCTTCTCGATCTCTTTCTTTGACTTATCGTAAAATTCTTCTATCATGGCTGGATGTATTCTGCCGTCTTCTATGAGTTTCTCAAGAGTCATTCTGGCTATTTCTCTTCTTAGCGGATCAAAGCATGAAAGCACAACGCTTTCTGGAGTATCATCGATTATTATGTCTACACCCGTTAAATTCTCGAAGGCCCTTATGTTGCGTCCTTCTCTTCCTATTATCCTTCCCTTCATATCATCGCTTGGAAGTTCAACGGAAGAGACGGTTATATCGCCGACGTAATTGCTTGCATATCTTTGGACTGCGGTACTTATAACCCATTTTGCTTCATTTTCCGCTTCTTCTGCATATTTTTCTTTCATTTCAGCGTACATTTTTGCAAGGGTTTTTTCCATATCCTCTTTTGTCATGTCTATGACGAGTTGCCTTGCCTGTTCTTGATTTAAAGATGCTATTTCATACAACTTGTCTTCTTGATCTTTTACAAGTTGGCTTATTCTTTCCTTTTCTTTCTCAAGATTTAACCTTAGATCTTCTATTTTCTCTTCTTTTTTAGAGATCGTTTCTTCCCTTTTTGCTATGGCTTCCTCACGCCTTACAAGTCTTTCCTCAACCTGTTTCAAATCATCTTGTTGTTTCTTGACCTCTTTAGAAAAAGATTCTCGTAAAGAATTTATCTCTTGTTTTGCTTCTATGATCATCTCTTTCTTTATCTTTTGAGCCTCTTCTTGAGCATCCTTAAGGATGCTTTCAGCATCTAATTTAGCCGCTTTTTGTTCTTTGAAAATTTTTGATTTTCCAAATTGATATCCTATCAAGACTGCAAGTATGACACTTGGAACCAGGATAATTATCATCAAAATTGCATTATTCATTCATTATACCTCCATTTCTTTGGAGATCTCGCGCAACAATCTTTTCACGGTGTAAGCATCAAATCCTCTGTTTACAAGTTTTTGAAAGACCTTGTCTTCCGGTTCCCTTTGATGCGCTTTCATAAAGCGCCTAAAAATATCTTTCAAATCTATGTTATTCAAAACCTCATCGATTGCCTTTGCGATGATCTCCTTGTCAATTCCAAATTCTCTTAGTTCACATTCCACATATTTAGGCCCTTTGAATTTGATCTCTATCTGATCTGAAGCGTAAAGTTTGGCAAATTTAAAATCATCTAAAAGGCCTTTTTTCTTAAACTCCGAGATCAAAAGATCTGCTGTGCCTTGATCGTATCCCTTTTCTTTCAATCTGTTAAATATTTCCAATTCAGAACGTGCCCTTATCTTTAAAAGCCTAAGGGCATCTTTCCTTGCATTTTCAAGATTCTTTTCCTTCTCCATCTGAACTTTTCAAAAGGCCATGGGCCTCTCTTATCCTTTTCTCAATTTCATCGGCGATATTTTCATTCTCTTGAAGATATTGAACGACGTTATTTTTGCCTTGACCTATGCTTATCTCCTTCCCATCTAAGGTCGTATAGCTAAACCATGATCCCTTCTTCGATATCAACCCTTCGCTCACCCCAAGATCGACAAGTTCATTTTCTCTGACTATGCCTTTCCCGTAGATTATGTCAAAATGTGCCTCTTTAAATGGAGGAGCAACCTTATTTTTGACAACTTTGACCCTCGTTTCATTTCCAATTATCTTGTCACCCTCTTTTATAGCCTCTCCGCGTCTTATATCGAGTCTTATGGTTGCGTAGAATTTCAAGGCATTACCTCCAGAGGTTGTTTCAGGATTTCCAAACATAACCCCGATCTTCATCCTGATCTGATTAGTGAACAGGACTATTGCCCTTGACTTGCTCACATTTGAAGTTAATTTTCTCAAAGCCTGAGACATGAGGCGGGCTTGAAGGCCTATTTGGGCGTCTCCCATCGCACCTTCAATTTCAGCCCTTGGCGTGAGAGCGGCAACAGAGTCTATAACAACTATGTCTATCGCATTTGATCTAACCAAAGTATCGACTATTTCTAAAGCCTGTTCTCCACTGTCTGGCTGAGATATCACGAGTTTCCCCACGTCAACACCAAGATTTCTTGCGTACGATGGATCAAGGGCGTGTTCAACGTCTATGAACGCAACTGTTCCTCCAAGTTTTTGAGCCTGAGCGATCGCATGAAGCGCAAGAGTCGTTTTACCACTTGACTCAGGGCCATATATCTCAACGACTCTGCCACGTGGATACCCTCCAACTCCAAGCGCTATATCCAACGACAGAGAACCAGTCGGGATCGTCTCGATATTTTTGACGATCTCTTCCTCTCCCAATATCATTATCGATCCTTTTCCAAAATCTCTTTCTATCTGCTTTATAGCACTTTCAAGAGCCTTTTCTTTTCCAGTTAAATCTTCAGACATTTTTAACCTCCAAATACACTTTTATGAATTGAACTGTACACCGAGCCATTGTGAGTCAGAGTTGAGGAGAAAAGTTCTACAGCATCGCATTCGAAATATAGCGGCTCGTAAGTAAGGTTGGAAATTATCTCATCCCAGTTTTTGGGTATTCCCTTCAGCCTTCCAACTGTAAGATGAGGCGTGAATCTTTCTTCAAAAGAAAAACCACGTTTCTTAAGTTCAAAATTCAAATCTTTGTAAAGATCCAAAATCTCGCTTCCATCGCATTTCATCCAAGCAACGCGAGGAAGTCCTTTTTGCGGAAATAAACCAATTCCATTTACCTTCATGGAAAAGGGCTTAAAAGGTGAAGCAACTGCGTCCATAAGGCTTTCAACGAGGGATATCTTTCGTTCTTCAATCTCACCAAAGAAGAAAAGCGTGAGATGGGTATTTTCTTTTCTCGGCCAACTGCCAAAGAATCCATTATCTTTAAGAAAATCCTGGATCTTTGCTACCTGATCTTCTACCCTCGTATTTGTCCTTATGGCCATGAATGTTCTCAATCTTTAAGTACCTCCCAGTTCTTGACGAAATATTCCACTCCAGAGATAACCGTCATGATGAGGACAATCCACATCAGGACAACATTTAGAGTCCATCCCAAAACAGGGGTTATGTTGTAAAATAGCACAAGAATTATGAAGATCATTTGAAATGTTGTCTTGAATTTTCCCCACCAACTCGCAGATATAACCTTTCCGTTGACGGCTCCCATCATTCTGAGACCACTCACAAAGGAATCTCTCGCTATTATCGTCATCACGAACCAACTTGCGACATATCCCATTTGGAGGAAAACGACTAAAGCCGCATCTACAAGTATCTTATCGGCCATCTGGTCAAAAAATTTTCCAAGGTTCGTGACTTCGTTCATGGATCTTGCAGCCCTTCCATCAAGAAAGTCAGTTATAGATGCCGCGACGAAAAAGATGATGGCGGCAAGAGCCATATCCTTCCCACGATTTAAAGCCGTATACATGAAAGGAACAACAAACAAAATTCTCAAAATTGTAAGTCTTGTGGCAACGGTTATTCTCATGCAATTTCTCCCTCAAGATCGTAGAATTCGTGAGATTTTATAGTCACATCCACAAATTCTCCCATCTCAATCTTTCTCGTCGAAGAAAAATGTACCATTCCGTCTATTTCAGGTGCATCCATGTAGGTTCTTCCTGAATACATACCATCTTCAATTCCCTCGACAAGTACCTTCATCTTCTTGCCTATAAAACCTTCGTTCTTTTGAAAATTTATTTCCCTTTGAAAATCCATGATCCTTTCAAACCTTGATCTTGCCACGCTCTTTTTAACCTTTGGAATCAGATCGTGTGCTACCGTTCCCTCCTCATCAGAATAAACAAAAACTCCCACTCTGTCAAATTTGACATCCCCAAGGAATTGGATTATTTCTTTGAAATCATCATCATTTTCTGATGGAAAACCAACTATGAAAGAGGTTCTGAAGATTGAATCTGGAATAATCTCTCTGGCCAAAGAAATTTTATCCTTAAGAAGAGAGAGATCTGTATTTCTTCTCATCATCTTAAGAATCTTTGCCGAGGCATGCTGAACAGGCACATCGAAGTAATGGAGAATTTTTTGCGATTCTGCCACAGTTTCTATAAGCGCTTTGTCTAAACCATCGGGATAGAGATAAAGCAGGCGAATCCAAAAATCACCCTTTATGCCATCAATTTCCTTTAGCAAATCGATAAGATTTTTATTGCCATACGAATAGCTTGTTGAATCCTGTGAAACGAGTATGATCTCTTTCTTGCCGTTTTTGACGAGAAATTCAATCTCCTTGAGAATATCTTCGTAATTCCTGTTTTTTAGAGGACCTTTTATGGATGGTATGGCGCAAAATGCGCACTTCCTGTTGCACCCATCGCCGATCTTAACGTAAGCGTAAGGCGCATCAGTCAAAGTTCTTCCCAAAAAACCGTAAATGGGTTCTGGCATTTCGTAAACTTCAGAAAGATTCTCAACTGAATCGGCAACCCGCTGAGGAGAAACAACGCCAAGAAATGCGTCAACTTCAGGTATTTGAGCTTTGAGCGTTTCAAAATAGCGCTGCGCCAAACATCCGTGCACTACTATCTTGAATTCTTTTCTTTCCCTGAACTTTATGATGTCGAAAATCTCATCGATCGATTCTTTTTTTGCGTCAGAGATAAAAGCGCACGTGTTTACTACAGCAACATCGGCCTCCTCCAGATTATCTACAATCTCATGACCTCTTTTTATAAGTATAGCCTTTACAACGTCAGAATCAGCCTCATTTTTAGGGCATCCAAGAACATCCATCCATACTTTCATGACCTTTTCAAATCTCTCTTCTTCTCCATGTAAAGATTCCTTATTTTCTCAAGTTCTTCGATGTATGCTTGTGTTCTATAATTGGGATACGTCATTTCCCACGATCGAAAGTGGCCATTGAGAAAAAGTAATGTTACTTCCGCATATATGCCATTTTTAAGGTATATTCTGCTGCCCCACGATTTCGTAGTTGCAAGGACAAATTGGCTGTGGTGGATATAACCTGCATCTATGTTGAAAACTCTTTTGCCATCGATCGAAAAATCCATTTCTATTTGATTTGTGATCAGTTTTATATCTGCGAGTTCCGAAGGATGTATAAGAACTTCAAAACTCAATATTCTGCTTTGAAGAGGGCTTCCCATCTCTTTTTCGTAATAAGAGGTGAATTCAGAGAAGTCCAAAGGTTTAGATATAAAATCGATCTTTCCAAATCTGGACTCTAAAGCATCGATCACATCTTTTATCTTGTAATTTATATCATTTCCAAAAACAAC
>JAVRKN010000029.1:0-12628 GCA_031962405.1 Athalassotoga sp.
CCCCTCGATGTCTGGTCCTCGCTGACGCTGCGGAGGACATCTCGCGGGCATTCTGCCCTGCGCCACCTTACCTCTCACTAATCTCTACTGTCTAATCCCTAATCTCTAACCCCTAATCCCTGTATTTGCCATATGCTATACGCCATTCGCTATATGCCATCATGAGACATTAACGCTTCTTGTTGCCACCACATTTACACCAGTGTTAAGGATGTTTTCAATTATCAAATCGCCCATTTTCACTGGAGCCTTAATTTCTTTTGATCTTATGACGGACATGGCATCTTTTATAAGCCTTTTAGGAATTGCTTTGTCTGTTTTAACAGAAACAAGTGGCATCTGACCGCCTATAACCTTGATGCTCGAGGTAAGGATCCTTTTTGGATCTGTTACTTCGTCACGCGCATAAATTTCTCCCTTTGGGCATCTATTTCCCTTGACAGAGATGAATTTTCCCTCATCGTCTAAGGTAACTTTAAGATCGCACCCTATTGGGCAAACTATGCAGGTCATTTCTACCGTTTTCATCGTTTCACCCCTTTTGCCGATAACTTAATTTTACCTTTTAAGTTATATTTATTAGGATCAAGGGTTACTTCTATCATTTCACTCGGTCTCGCGTTGACGGCCGCCTTTACGGCTTTATCGTTAACATTCACAACTGCTATTTCCATGGGCTTATCAACGCGCACGTAAATTTTAAAAGGATCAGTGGCAGTCGTATATCTGGTACTTACAACTCTTATGCCATCTTCAAGAGAAAAAAAGCCTATCCTCGGTGGTAATTTTTTTCCTTTAGCAATCAAGGCCGCATTTCGTCCGGCCATTTCTCCTTCTACCGTGGCAAAATCAACGAGATCATGGATGCAGACGTTATTTCCACAGGCAAAGACATTTTCGTAATTTGTCCTCATGAGATCATCAACGAATATGCCTTCATCGCTTCCCATCTCTATTCTTCTCTTTACAAGGTCATTTTCGGGTATTAAGCCTACGGATGCCACAAGTGTGTCGCATTCAATAAATCTCTCCGTTCCTTCTAATGGGATGCCGTTCTCAAACTTTGATACCGTTACACCTTCCAGTCTTTTTTTACCATGAATTTGGATTACACTTGTGGAAAGGTGAAGTGGAATGTTGAAATCTTCCAGACATTGCGCTATGTTTCTTGTAAGACCTCCTGGATAAGGCATTATCTCGTAAACACCTTCAACTTCAACGCCCTCAAGAGTCAACCTTCTTGCCATTATCATTCCTATATCCCCAGAGCCAACTATTATGGCTTTATGACCAGGAAGATGATTTTCAAGGTTCACGAATTTCTGTGCAAGACCTGCAGTAAAAATTCCGGATGGCCTTGTACCTGGTATTCTCAAAGATTCAAAGGGCCTTTCACGCGCTCCAGTCGCAAGCACAAGGGCACCATATTCTATTTCATGAATACCGTTTGAATTCATGGCCTTCATCTTGTTGTTTTCAAAATCTATGCTCAAAACCATCGTTTCGTAAAGGGCATCGAAATTACCCAACTTATTCCTGTAAATTTCGTGATATTCAGGTCCTGTCAGTTCAGTTTTGAAAACTTGCAAGCCAAAACCTGTATGTATGCATTGGTTAAGCACCCCACCAGTCGATGCTTCACGTTCTATCAAAAGCACAGATACATTTTCTTCTTTTGCGCCCGAAACGGCTCCCATTCCGGCCGCCCCTCCTCCTAACACGACAACATCATATCTCATCCTCATCTTGAAACACCATCCACTATTTTAGAACCTGGAAGATTCTTTTCCATCTCCTCAAATTCTTCCCCAAGTTCTCTTTTCATTATTTTCATTATGTTGACTGTGCAAAAAGATCCTTGACATCTTCCAAACATGGCCGTTGTTCTCAATTTCACACCATCAAGGGTTCTTGCCCCTCTTCTTATGGACTCTACAACTTCGCCTTCAGTTACTTTATTGCATCTGCATATGACCCTTCCAAAAGCAGGATCTTTTTTTATGAGTTCATTTCTTTCTTCATCTTTCATCTCATAAGGCCTTGGAATTGGCTTTCTATAAGGATCAAAATCAGATCTCAATTTGAGTTTTTTGATATCTACAATCCATGAAACAACATCTTCTGCTATTGCCGGAGCAGATGTTAATCCAGGAGATCTCGTCGCCACTATGTTGACCATCTTATCATCTTTGACTATGACGAAATCTTTCAATTCATTTTCAGGCCTTAGCCCTGCAAATGTCCTTATGGATTTCGAAAGATTTATCGAAGGCACGAGTTTCTTTGCATTTTCAACGATTTTAGCCAATCCTTCGGAGGTTGTTTCATTCCTTTCCTTGTAATCGGAAGGGAGATCTTCAGATGTTGGTCCGAGCAACAAAGTATCGTGAACTGTTGGAAGCACAAGGATACCCTTGCCCGCTTTACTGGGGACAGGAAAAACAACGGTTTTAACGAGCGATGGTTGATCTAAAAGTATATATTCACCCTTTCTTGGATGTAATGGCGTAACTTTTACGCCTGCAGACGCTGCAAGTTCGTCTGCCCATAGACCTGAGGCATTAACGATGAAATCAAAATCAAGCGTTTTAAGCGATTTTATTTCGGTGGAAAGGTGCAACTTTGCTCCGTTTTTAACGGCATTCTCTATTGCCGCTTGCGCAACTTCCCACGGACCGACTATGCCAGTCGAAGGAGCCCACAAAGAGGCTATAACTTCTCTTGAAAGGCTTGGTTCTTTTTCAAGAGATTCATACTTTGAAAGTATTTTCAAGCCTTCAACACCGTTTTTCTTTCCGTTATCCAACAATTGTTCAAGTACTTTGATCTCTTCCTCTTTAAAAGCCACAACAAGTGATCCGATTCTTTTGAGCGGAAATCCAAGTTCTTCGGAGAGCTTAGTGTAAAGTGCATTTCCACGGGCACAGTACTTTGCCCTCACCGTTTGTGGTTCGTCATCGTAACCTGCATGTATTACCCCTGAATTGGCCTTTGTTACTCCCCAACCAACATCTGGAAGTTTTTCGAATATTTCCACCTCAATCTCATATTTCGCAAGTTCCCTTGCAACAAGAGCACCCACAACTCCGGCACCTATGACGGCTACTTTCAAGGTTTCACCTCCAAAAAGTAAAGGCCACACACAAAAATGTGCGTGGCTCTCTCTTATTCTCTGCCCTACGTACTTTCAAAATTATATCATTTATTGATTAAGATCACCAAAGAGAATTTTTGCTCGTTGATACGGCCACTATGCCACGTGCTGTCAGCATTTCAACCTGTGCTTTCATCGTAACAAGACCTCCAGCGATCAAAGGAAAAGAAAATTTTCTCAATTCATTTTCTTCGATGGCGATAAGGGCAAGGCCGGGTAAAATCTCCAAAAAATCTGGATGTACCGATTGCACCAACTGTTGCCCGCTTTTCAAAGCCTCAGAATCAATCATGAAAATCCTGTGTATTTGAATCAAATCATATTTTTTGGCAAGATCAAGAATTGCTTTATGAGTGCTTATGATACCATCAGGCCTATTTTCTTTTAATATGAATTCCAAACCAGCGGCATCACTTTTTAGACCCTTGATGAGATCTAAATGGACAAAAACATTATGGCCACATTGTTTGAGCATATCGATCTGATCGTGGTATTCGTTGATGGAGGTTTCAAGCAGGAAAATAACCCTATCTTTCAAATGACAAGCCATTTTCACATCTTCGCTGTTTCTCAACGCAGGGATAACCGGATTTGTCTTAAGGCGTTCTATTATTTCTTTAACAGACATAAGATCAGTCCTTGTTAGGCGTTTTCCTGGCCAAAGCTATCGTGTACACGTAAACGCTCTTTGCGCCGGCCAATTTGAGCACTTTTGCGCATTCATTGACTGTCGCACCCGTCGTGAAAACATCGTCTATCAACACGATGTTTCCAGACGTTTTGTAAAGCAATTCTTTTCTCACGCCGTATTTTCCATCAACAAGAGAACGGCGCTCTTGATTTGAAGAACCAACTTGTTGTTTTCTCTGACTTATGACTTCCATCATCTTCAAAAATGGCAATCCACTTTTCTTTGAAAGTTTTTTTCCTATAAGTCCAACATGATCGAAACCCTTGATTTTGAAGGAATCAAAGGTTATGGGAACGGAGGTTATGACAGAATTTGGCAATGGAGGGAAAATTTTGAAAAGTTCTAAGAAAAGTTCAGAGAAAAGATTTGCCAACGACAGGTGTTGCGAATATTTGTAAGCCTTTACAAAGTCGGAAATGATGCCTTCATACTTAGCCCTATGAAAAAAGCCATCAAAATGCCATTCGCCTTTAATTTTATTTTCCATATCTACGGGAGGAATTTCATTTCTGCATTTAAAGCAAATTATCTCATCGTGAGAAATAATCTTTCCACAGAGAGGACAAGTTTTGGGAAAAAATAAATCCAAGGTCTCTTTTAGCACACGCATGCGGCCATATAACCCACTTCTTGATTTAAATCTTCAGATACCTCTCCGCTTGTGGAATGTTTTAGGATCTTTGGAGTTCCAATGTCGATGTAAAGCAATGTTGCAACGCAACCGAACCCACACATGGTTATATGTTCTTTGTCTATCGCATCGTAAATTTCCTCAACCTTGTTCGCGGCAATGGCATCCATTATCAATTTATCCTTGTATATAGTCGTTTCATGATCTTCGTAATGATTTAGATCTGTTGATGCCACTACCCAAACTCTTTTGCCGCTTAAAATTTTTCTCAAAGCATTTCCCAGTTCACGCGCGACATCCATTCTTTGATCCATCATGCAAATTGGAAGTATCTTGAATCCAGTTCCAAGTGTGAACTGGAGGAAAGGAATTTGAACCTCTATTGAATGCTCGAAAAGGTGTGCATCGTAGTCAAGAGAGGAGGCGTGAAAAAGATCGACAAGAGAATTTGCCACACTTTCATCAACGCTTACGCTGCCAAGTGGCGTTTTCCATGAACCCATAGGCCATACAGAAATTGGCTTACCGTATCCAGTGTGATTTGGCCCTATGATGACGACAAGATCTGGTTTGCCAAACTCAGATGCCGCCAAATACGCATAAGCGGCCGTCGTACCGGAATAAACGTAACCGGCATGGGGCACTATGAGGCCAACGTTCTTTTTAAATCCATCGGGATCAGGCAACTCTCCCGGTCCTCTTTTGGATGTGAAAAGGTCTCTTATGTAATCTCTTAATTCTTCAGAATCGGAAGGATAAAAGCTTCCAGAAGCAACGGGTTTCCTATCCATTCATTTCACCACCGAAGCCGTTATGAGTATGTCAAGATTGTCTGTTGAATTCTGAAAAGTTGTGGAGGTAAAAAACTGACCTATAAATGGAAGATCGCCTAAGAAAGGTATTTTGGTGACACTTTCAGACCTATTTTGCTTTGTGAGCCCGCCTATCATGAGCGTTTGTCCGCTTGGTATGACAACTTTAACACTTGCATTTCTCGTCACAACGGCAGGAACACCATTAACGGCATGCGCCCAATCGGCATCGCTTACCTGTATGGTTATCGTCAAAGATATCTGACCATTTGGAAGTACAACTGGCAATATGTTAAGTTGAATTCCAGTTGTCAAAAATTGAAGTTGCTGTGCCGTTTGTCCAGTTTGGCTGTTAACAACGGTCGTTACAAGATACGGGTATTGCTCTCCAACCGTGATCTGGGCAGGTTCACCACTTTGAGTCATCAAAGTTGGTGCAGACAATATCGAACCACTGCCAGTTGTTTGGGAAAGATTTGCGGTTAACGTTGCATTTGAAGAAAGTGTCTGGTTCAAAAGGTTAGACACCAAATTAGATGGATTCGTTGCCGTTAAAAGGTTAAAGGTGAGCGTAAGCCCATTGTTAAATATAAGCTGTGGCGTTAAAACAGTTGTGTTGAAAGCGTTATTGATGTTGTTGTTATCCGTTACATCCAAAATCTTGGCTTCTATTTTCACATTTTTCCTCGAACTAAGAAGACCTTGGACCTCGTTATCGAGTTCTTTTTCCGAATACGGAGTCAAACCATTCACGACGATGAGGCCGGTGTTTGGATCTGAATAAACATTTGCGCCCAAAAATTTTGCAAGTGCAACTATCTGATCCATATTTCCGCTAGCGTTGTAAACCTTTGTAATGCCAGATGTACTCTTGTCGACAAAGACAACGCTCGATCCAGAAAAAGATATGCCGTAAGAACTTCCAACTGCCCGCTCGAATTGCTCAAGTGTTACATTGGACAAATTCATCGTCACATCTGGAAGATTCTGATCTATGAAGACGACATTTTTGGAAAGCGCACCGTAAACCTTTTGAATGATGCTGTAAAGGGAATAATCCTTAACATTTACGTTTATCAAACCATTTTTAACTTCAACGACTTGATCCTTCGAAGATAGATTTTGAATGCTTTTCTGAATGAGGCCAGAGGTCATAAGTAAAGATGTAAGGTCATTTACGCTCTTGCCTTCTCCAACTATGGCAACGGTCGTTACCGTCGAAGAGGTTGAAGGTTTAGATGGTCCTAACATCGTCAAGCCCTTCGCTTCAACTATTGATCTAACAGTTTGATAATCCTCATTTCTAATTGTAACGATCGAAGTTATCGATGTAGACGTTGAAGAGTAAGACCTTTGGTCCACAAATTTCGCCGCACTATCGACCATTTTGGCATCTGAACCGTACAAAAGTGCCTCTCCGAGAGTTGGTAAATATGTCATTTGAACACCAGGATAGACGATCGATACTACTTTTGAGATATCAGAAAAAACATTTGAATTTGAAATTGATACAAAGTTGAAATGCAAAATTTGAGGGCTTACTTTCACAAGCGTGCTGGCTATCGACTCAACCGCTTTTGAAAAGTCGTAAATTCTGTTTTCAGGACCAATGGCAAGATAAATAACTTCTGAAGATTTAGAAGTTGGAGAACCATAAACCGTTACGCCAGAAAATTGTTTTGCGAATTGCGTGAAAGCGCCGATATTCTGAGCAGGCACGACAAAAGATGTCGTGATCCTCGGGCCAATGTTTTCCACGATCTTTTGATATTCAGAGATTATATCCGAAGCATTGGAAATATCGCTTTTACTTCCGCTCAAAACAATCGTTGAAAAACTCTTTAAATACGTTACCTTTATGTTTGGATACATCATATTTATCAAATTTTCAAGATCCTGAACGGATGATTGATCACTCCACGTTATCGTTTTAAAGCTTTCGCTCTCTTTCAAAAATTCCATAAGACTTTCTATCGTTTTTTGTTCTTCAGCCGTTGCGTTAACTATTTGGTAGGAACCTATACTTCCTATGACCTTATTTTGCCCAAAAAGGTTCTCTATGAGTGTTTTAAAATCCTGCGCGCTTATGTTGGTGGAAGACAGATTGTAGAAACTCACGAAATTGTTGTAAGTACCAGTGCCCAATTTTCCGAAATTTTGTATCAACTGAGAAACAGGCGCTATGTAATAAGTGCCATCAGGTAGAATTGCGTAACCAATTCCTGGAGAGGAGATCATGATATCGTAAAATGCCTCAGCGGGCGTTACATTTGTGAGAGTTATGTTAACGGGATTGTTGGCTATTGAAGGATCTATTATCAAATTTCTCTTCAAAATTCTTGAAAGGTATTTTATCGCAAGGCTGAAATTAGAACCCTGCTGACCAGAAAAATCTATAGATATCCTTGAAGATGGTCCAGTAAGCGGTAAGTTCTGAGAAAGGCCCAACGTAAGAAATTTGATCGTTAAAAGATTTCCATTCTGAAAGGTTGACGCATTCACTATAAAAGGAAAATTAAAGGTTAAGATCGACGTGCTACCGGTAGAAGAAGAGGTCAAATTCACCGAATTCCATGATATGTTCCCAGAAATTTTCTGAGAAATTCTTCCGACAAAAGAAAGTTTTAAAGTACTTCCCAGCGTATTTGAAAGATTCCAAACGGGTAAAGAGTCAAATGATAGCACTGCGCTTATCTCATTACTTGTTGAGGAAAAAGTTATATTCATCAAAGTTGACCCAAAAGAGAACGAAATAAATACTATCAACAAGACAAGACTTATAAATTCTGTTTTTTTCATGAATTTATCCCCTTTCATTTTAAAATCAAGCCCCTTGAGTTAACGACATAAAGATTTCCCGTTGACAAATCCATAATCACAACGCTTCCGAAAGTTGGCGCTATGTAAGTCACAAGATATGTTTTCCCCCCAAAATCAAAAATGGAATTATCGGTAAGATTTAAAGTTGCGATTTTCCCGCTTATGTAAAGGGTTACCATGTTAGTCATGCCCTTAGCCACTCCAACAACGTATATGTTGCTGTTCACATTTGTTGAAAGATCGGAATTCTTTATCAATTCCTCAAAAGATGTTTGATCCAATTTTATCACAAGTGGTGAAAAGATGTTTAAATCAAGAGAGATAGGTTTTACCATTTGAGTGTTGACTTTCTTTTGGAGTGCGGAAGAAACTTCAATTCCCAAATTAACCGTTTGACGGGGTGGATAAAATTGATTTTTTGGAAAGAAAAGTACATATCCAAGATAGGCGAAGATTCCAATTATAAAAAGTATAAGGATAACAACAACGATATTCTTCATATCATCCTCCGTAAACGGTAACTACGAAAGTGTCAAGAACGTATTTCATGCCCGCATTGCCATAACTTACCCCATTGTATTCATAAAATATCGGCGCATTAGAACCAAAATGCATCTTTACAACGACAACATTCGTGTAAGAACTAATCAAGTTCAAAAATTCGTAAGGATCTATCTTGACGGGATTTTGAAGCGTCATGGTATCACCAGATATTTTGAGATTCGCATCAGGCGCTATCTTAAGAATTGCATTTCTTAATTGCTGAATGGATATATTTTTGTAATTCAATAAACTACCGTATTCGGAAAGTTGCTTTCTCATTTCATTGCTTTGAGAATAGAGTGTCTGAAACTTGGAAATGGAACTGACAGTTTTGTTTAAAGTACCAGAAAAAGAAAGTAATTCTATCAAATCGGCAATGCCAACTGAAACTATGGCTAAAAAGATCACAACGATGGCCACTCGCCTGTTCATTTATAACCTCCTATCGAGATTATTTCCTCAAAAGCCCTGTACCAATTTTGAGATTGTGGATAAGAAATTGAAAAGGTGTAACCAGAACTTTCAAGTATCTGGCGTTCGAAATCGAGAAGAGTTGAATCGTCAGAAATCGATATCTGATTGAAGGTTAAAAGAGTTGCTGAGCTACTTACATAGGATAGCGATGAAATGGTAAAGGTCGATTGTCCGCTTATTTTGTTGAGAAGATCTATTGCCGAATGAAACTTGTTGATTCCATTCAAGTCTTCCTTCATTTTGAGAAGTAATTGGGATTGAACGTTCAAGTTGTTCGAATAATTTTTTATAACTTCATCAAGTTCTTTTTGGATCTGGCTCTTTGACATCGAAAGAGAAACTCCTGCCTTCTCAAGCAAATTTCCATCGGCTGCTATCGCATGGGTGTAAAGTTCATTTATAAATACGTCGATAAACACATAAGATAAAGTACCCACTCCAATTATTATCAAGATAAGGATTATGAATTTGGACAATTTTATTTTTCTACGCTTCTTTGGGTAAAAATTGATTCTTGGCATTAACTACTCCTCTCATGGCCAGACTGTAAGCGGCCGGTGGAATATCTTTTTTTAAATTGGCAAAATCAACGTAATTGATTACGTTATCTCCAATAGAAGTTTCTTTCAGATTTTTGACCAATTCATCAACGTATTCCATTTTTTCAGATGTGCATATGACATTGCTCAAAGGCCCTTGCAAAGCATTTCTCGAAATCAAAAGTCTTGAGAGACGTTCAATTTCATCGGAAAGTTGAAGATAATGAACATCTCTTGGCACCAGATTGTTCTCTTCGAATTCGTTAGTGCCAACGTTTATACTGTCAATTGCCATGAATTTACCATCTTTAAAAAGTTGGATATAAGTGGAGGTACCATCTTCAAAGACAAGAAGAGAAATGCCGGTAAGTTTGTTTTCCACAAGGTAATTGAACTTGAAATAACCAGCATCTAAAATGTCCGGCATCGGAAGATTAGCCTTCAAGAAAAAACTCTTGAATTTTTCAATATCCTCATTTCTCACTATGAAGGCAGAGACGGTTAAATCATCACTTTCTCTTAAAATATCAACATCAACCGTTATGTTCGCCGCAGATATTGAAAGTTCCTTCACTATCTGATATTTTGCGGCATCTATTATCTGAGCTTTTTTGGCCATTTTCGGCATTTTCATCTGCCTAAAAAGTACCTTATCGTTGAAAATAGAAGTCACTATGAAATCTTCCACATCAACTTTTAGCGCATTTCCAACTTTTGCAAGTGATAAAGCGATCTCATTTTCGTTGATTATTTCGTCACCATCAAAGATCTTCGTTGGATATGGAATCGACGCCTGCGATATGAGTTGCAATTTTTTACCGCTTTTTTTGATCTTAACACCATCAACTTTGTATCTTCCTATATCTATTCCGACGTAAAAAGTTGAAAAAATTCCCAAGTTCATCTTTACCATCTCTCTTCAACTTTGATAAGGCCAGTAACAGGCATAACCGTTATCGTTGCAATTTTCGATCCTCTAAAGTAAACTTTCATCGTTCCCGATACGTATGGTATACCATTAGAAAAAGCGAAAGATTGGCAGCCACCAACGTTAACAAAAGTTAAATGACCCTTTTCTTCTGAGACTTTTGAACTTACGATCTTTATGTCCTTTGAAAAACTAATCATGACTTTATCTTTTAAATTATCAGAAAGGTATTTGGTGTACCTTACAAAAGCAACGATTTTTTGTATTTCCGAGTGAACAATTATACCATCAATCCATCTTTTTGAAATCGGAAAAGCAATTGAAAGAAAAATTGCCAAAAAAGCCATTAAAACCAAAAGTTCGATGAAATTCCATCCGTCTTTCATCAGAAATGTTGGCCAACGCCCATTTCGAGGTTAAACATCGTCTGGTAAAGGCTGAAAACAAGGATGCCCACAAAAAGTCCTATTATGGCTATCATCGCTGGTTCTATCATGGAAACGAGTTGTTTTAATTTCACAGAGGCTTCCTGATCGTAAAATTCAGCAACCTTTGAAAGCATTTCATCCACTCTTCCAGACTCTTCGCCTGTACCAACCATCTCGACAAGCAATTGTGGAAAAAATTTGGTTTTTTCCATCGCCGATTTCAGAGTCCCACCATTTTTTAAGATATCGGTCATCATTGGTACTTTCTTTATAAGTCTACGACTTCCGGTTGATTTGGCTGCCATGTCAACTGCCTCTATTATTGGTACGCCACTCGACAGGAGGGTCGCTAAAGTTTTGCTAAAATTCGAAGAATCCTGAAGATGCTTTAAACTTTTTAACGGAGGAATTAAATTCGCAACGAATTCTTTTGTGGCAACACCATAAGAAGTTCTGAAAAAGTAAACAAAAAATATAAGCACGACAACAATGCCAATTATTGCATAAAACCAATTATGAGCGAGAAAATTGTTGGTGTTTATGAGTAATGCGACCACACCACCCACCTTTGCATTTCCAAAGGCTCTAAATAAACTCGGCAATATGAAAAGACTTATTATCATGAGAATAGCAATTGCAAAAAGAGAGACAAAAAGTGGATAAGCCATAGCGGATCTAACTTCATCTCTTGTCTTTTTAACATGTTCGTAGAAACTTGAAACCTTGTTAAGGGTGTTATCAAGCACACCGCCACTTTCGCCAGCCTTCACGAGATTTACAAAAATGGGATCGAACGCGCCAGTTTCTTTTATGGCATCAGACAAGGACATCCCCCCATCTATGGAGACTAATATGTTGGTAAGAATTTTCCTAAAAGACGGAGTAAATGCATTTTGTTTCGAGAGTAGAGTGATGGCATCTTTTATTCTCACGCCGGCATCCATCATCGTTGCAAGTTGACGGGTAAAAAGCACGAGATCTGGGAGTTTGGCTCGCAAAGAAATGCGTTTTTTCTTTTCTTTTGTGGCTTTCACGCCGAGCACAACGTATCCTTGCTGTAAAAGTTTGCTGACAAGCCCTATCTCACTTTCGGCTTCAAGACGGCCCATGACAGTTTTACCAGCCGGCGTTATGACCTTATAAACGTATAAAGGCAACGCGATCAACCCCTCTTACGTTGATTATAACACAAAGGGAACTCTACAAGAGTCCCCTTTTTCTCTGCCGAGACCTGGAGTCGAACCAGGGACACGAGGATTTTCAGTCCACTGCTCTACCACCTGAGCTATCTCGGCCATGGCGGGGACGACGAGGCTCGAACTCGCGACCACCGGTGTGACAGACCGGCATGCTAACCAGGCTGCACCACGTCCCCACGCTGTGGTGGGAATGGCAGGGATTGAACCTGCGACCTCTTGCTTGTAAGGCAAGCGCTCCCCCACTGAGCTACATTCCCAAATGCTTCTTGGCGCCCTCATGGGGATTCGGACCCCAGCTGCCGGCGTGAAAGGCCGATGTCCTAGACCTCTAGACGATGAGGGCAATTTCATGTGTTCAACGGAAATATCTTACCTTATGGTAAGGTATTTTGTCAAGTGGTCGAATTGA
>JAVRKN010000030.1:0-12570 GCA_031962405.1 Athalassotoga sp.
GATTAGTGGGCGGTAAGATCTCGGTATACAATCAAAAACAGGCAACCTTTCGATTGCCTGTTTGATTCATAATTAACGATGCTGATTTTATGGATATATACCGCGCAATTTCGTGGCCGTTGCGACCTTGCTTATTGCGAGTATGTACGCTCCCGTTCTCATGTCAGTTTTGTACTGTTCCATCGTTTTAATGATGTCTCCGAACGCATTTTTCATTATCTTCGTGAGAGCTTTTCTAACATCTTCGAGATCCCAGAAATACGAATAAAGCCCTTGAACCCATTCGAAATATGAGACGACAACGCCACCAGAGTTGGTCAAAAAGTCAGGAACAACTTTTATTCCCTTTCTTCTAAGGATTTCATCTGCTTCAGGTGTTGTCGGATTGTTGGCCGCTTCAATGACTAACTTTGCACGAATTTTATCGGCATTTTTATCCGTGATTGCCCTTTCAAGTGCTGCTGGAACGAGCACATCGACGTTTAAAGCCATCAATTCATCGTTAGAAATTTTGGTACCACCGTTAAAACCACTTAGATCTTTGTGAGAGGTTGCGTAATCGAAGGCTTCTTGCACATTTATGCCTTCTGGATTGTAATACGCACCAGTTATATCGCTTATCGCAACAACTTTTGCGTTGTATTCGGTCCCCATGATTAAAGCCGTGTAAGAGCCAACGTTTCCGAAGCCTTGAATTGCCACCGTTCTGTTTTTTAATCCGCCACCGGTCAGGAAATATTTGCACGCTTCGTCAGTTACAATTGCTACTCCACGACCAGTTGCCTCATTTCTTCCAAGAGATCCACCGATCTCAAGAGGTTTTCCCGTTACTATGCCAAGTTCTGATCTTCCTATGTTCATAGAATAAGTATCCATGTACCAGGCCATTATCTTGGCATTTGTGTTGACATCTGGTGCTGGTATGTCAGTTTCAGTCCCTATAAAAGGTGCAATTTCGGAGAAAAATCTTCTTGAAAGTCTTTCGAGTTCTCCTTCCGAAAGTTCATTCGGGTTCACTCTCACTCCACCTTTGGCACCACCATAGGGAATACCCGCTATCGCGCATTTCCATGTCATAAGGAAGGAAAGCGTTTTTATCTCGTCTGCGTTGACGTTTGGATGATATCTTATACCACCTTTTGCAGGTCCACGGGCTATGTTGTGCTGGAAACGATATCCCGTGAAAACTCGTATAGAGCCATCGTCCATCTTAACTGGGAAGTTAACCGTCAACTCCCTTTTGTGGCTCTTTAAGACTTGTCTCATCCCATCGTCTAATTTCATCAAATCTGCCGCCCTATCAAACTGCTTTAGGGCATCGCTGAAAAGGCTTCCGCCATTTCCATTTTCCATCTGAATGACCTCCTCAAATTAGATGCTATTTGGCATCAACTAATTTTATATCTTTTGAGATGAAAATATGAACTTCTTTAAAGCAAAGAACATTTGCAATCTTAATTAAAAATTAATTAAAAAGACATATTTAAGATCATTCCGTTAAACTTAAAGTAAATTACATCTCGACGAGTTTTTTATCCAGTAAGTAAGAAATTATTTTATCCGTTGCCTCTTCTACCGATTCAATTGATGTATCGATCTTTATCTCTGGGTTTTCAGGTGCCTCATATGGATCGTCTATGCCTGTAAAACCTTTTATCTCCCCATTGAGCGCCTTCTTGTAAAGTCCCTTTGGATCTCTCTCTATCAAAGTTTTTAACGGGCAATAAACAAAAATCTCTGTAAAATTTAAACACTTTTGGCGTACCTCATTTCTCACGTCGCGGTATGGCGATATGAAGGCACACAGTGTTGGAATGCCATTGTCGCTTAGAAGTTTTGCCACAAATCCAACGCGCCTTATATTTTCATCTCTGTCTGCTTTTGAAAAGCCGAGATCTTTAGTCAATTCTTTTCTCACTATATCTCCGTCAAGCCTTTGAACGTATGGTATCCCCATTTCCTTAAGGCGTTTTTCAACTTCCAAAGAAAGCGTCGTTTTGCCAGATCCTGAGAGTCCGGTGAACCATAAGACAAATCCTGCCTTCACTTTAGCCAATTTGAAAGATCCCTCCCTATGATCTTTTGAGTTTTCAAAATGTCCTCGCGATAAAACTCTAAAAGCATTTTTTGAGTTTCATACCTCATCTTAGGTTTCTGAACTTCCTTTGCACGCACTTTCTCAAAAAATCCTATTATCTTTATCCCTTTTTTCGGGAAAAGGTAATTCACCCTTTTTTCGAGAAAACTTCCAAGTGTGTTCAAATTCTTTGAAATCTTTGCGTATATTCTGCGCTTTGGGACGCCTGAAACGTTGTATTTCACGCTCACATCTGGAACAAATTCATCGTCAACTTCAAGAAATTTAAAGATATCTTTTACGGTTTCGAGTGGCCTTTTTTCTAAGTCTTCCGTTAAGTATATCCTCACATTTGAGAAATTTTCAAGGTAATCTTTTACCTGCTCATAATAAAGGCCCACATCTTTGTAAAACCACATGAATTCCCAATTCTCTCTCATTCTTTTTTGTTCTGCCTCGAGGCCCTCTTCAAATGAAAGCTTTTCCCTATCATCACGCACGAGATGGGTATAGGCAGAAAAAGCCCTTGAAACTGGGTTTCTCAATATTATTATTATTTTTGGATCTCCCAGGTATTTTTTTATCTCCCTTATGGCTTTTTCATGGTAGTAGAGATTGTCAACGCTTGCCTCCCCTATTGCCTTTCTTTCAGGCGTTGCCCACTTGAAAAGTGCTTTGTAATCTTCGAAAGTTTTGACTATGTGTTTTTCAACGGCATCATCCCCTATGCCCTTAAGCGGGAAATTCAAAAATTGAGCCGTGAAGAATTTAGGCTCTTTAACGGGTGAGATGTATATCTGCCTGTGTTGCTTGAGATAATAACTCAGAGAGGTTGTGCCACTTTTTGCCGCCCCGACTATCAGAAAATTTGGAAGTCTTACATCATTTGTCTTTTTCATAGTAATCAGTTAAAATTTTTGAAATTTCTGGCCTTGTGAATTCTTTTGGTAAGGTTTGCCCTTTTGAAAGCATTTCGCGCACCTTTGTGCCACTCAAATAAAGGTGAAATTCGTCTGAATGCGGACACGTCTTTGACGTTGCCATTGATTCACATTTTGTACAGTAAAAAGCATTCTCAAATTTCAAAGGAGTTATCCCAATTTCTTTTGGATCGAAAAGATCGAAGATCTTTTGAGCGTCGTAAGTTCCGTAATAATTTCCAACTCCGGCATGATCGCGCCCAACTATGAAATGCGTGCATCCGTAATTTTTTCTGCAAATTGCATGAAATACGGCCTCTCGTGGGCCAGCGTAATTCATGTTGGATGGGAAAATGCCAAGCATGACCCTTGATTTTGGAAAATAATTGTCTATCATAACCTCATAAGTTCTCATTCTTACCTCTGCCGGCAGATCATCTGATTTTGTCTCGCCGACGAGCGGATTTAAAAATAAGCCGTCACATATTTCAAGCGCGATCTTTTGCAAATATTCGTGAGATCTGTGAATTGGATTTCTCGTTTGAAAGGCTGCGATACTCTTCCAGCCCATTTTTTCGAAAAAATTCCGCGTTTCGGCAGGATCAAACCTGTATTTTTCAAATTTTCCGTAATCAAGTTTTTTAAAAAGATCTACTTCTCCCCCCACGAGGAAGGCACTTTCTTCCATCAACCTGGCAACTCCGGGATGCTTAAGATCATCTGTCCCAAAAACGCTCAAGGCTTCTTTTTGCTTGTTCCGAACGAATTTTTCTGCAATTTTAACGGAGGCGTATATTGTCCCTTTAAAATCGGTCAAGAGTACCGTTTCGTTATTTTTAAGATCTTTAAAGGTTTCTTCATCAACTGGAAGCGTTATCGGAATGGTCCATACCAAACCATTTGACAAGCGCATCTTCCCGATGACATCAAGGTAATCATTTTCCTTCATGAATCCAGTTAATGGGCTGAAAAGGCCTGTCGCGATATTTTCTGCGTCTCTGATTTTGTAATCTGGAATGGGTATTTTTTTGAAATCTTTTGAATGCTTTAAAATCTCTTTGGCATAATCGTCATCGGCAACACGATTGATGAGTTTTCCTCCGTGAGGTTCTATCATTTAATTCCTCCATCTTTGAAAAAAAACATTTTTGTTCTAAAATATACTAAACCAACTTTAAATTCCGAACTTAGCGGAGATCACGATGCCCATAAGGAAGCCTTCGCCTTGTGAGGTCATCTTCCAAAGGGGCGCAAGCTGCAGCGGCAAAAGATGAATGAATGTGCGACTTTTAAAGTTGAATAGTATATCAAGTACGAATATATTGTATCATGGCGGGGAAAAATTTGAAGCGTATCGTCATATACCTTTTATTTCTTGGAATAGTATCGGCCATAACCCTTTATTTCTTGAGCAATTTCAGTGGCGGAATTGAATGGGGAAAGGTCATAAATTTTTTCTTGGCCAATCCCTGGGGCTTCTTAGGCATAGTAAGCCTTTTATTTTCATGGCTCACAGATACCCTTATAACTTACATTTTAGTCAGAAAACTCATACTCGTGCCCTTTTCTTTTACAAAATCATTTAACTTATCGATCATAGGAATATTTTTCAACAAGTTATCGCCCGCTTCAACGGGAGGCAGTGTCTTTCAAATAGCCTACCTTAGAAGAAATGGAATAAACTTTGGAAGTTCCGTTTCAATTACGGAATTGAGGTACGTGATAAAGCAAAGTGCGATGGTCTTTCTGGCAGCCTTTGGATTTTTAATGGCGTTGCCAATCGTTGAGAGAAATGGGATAACCTTAACCCTCTCCTTAATTGGTTTTGGACTTTCGATAAGCGCAATTGTTATTCTAATTTTGATAAACGTAAGTTCAAAGATTAGAACTTCTCTTTTGAGTTTGACGAAATGGGCAATAGGCCTTTTGAGATTCAGCAAAAGGTTAAGTCCAAAAATTCCTGATTTAAACCAAAAAGCAGAGAAAGAGTTCAAAAATTACGTTCAAAGTATGGAGATGATATTAAAGAATTGGAAATTCATCATACCAATTTTTCTCCTTGCCTTGCTTTCGGCCATAGGACATCTTTTTTTGGCTTTCTCTGCCGTCCAATCTTTTGGCATCTTTGAAAATATTCCAAAAGGTGTATTGGATGTGCTTTCACTTCAGGCAATTGCAACGACGATCATCTTCTTTTCTCCAACTCCAGGATCGGCTGGCTTGGCTGAAGGTGGATTTTACCTCTTTTTCTCGACAATAGTACCGCCCAAATTTCTTGCCACCGTAACGCTTGAATGGAGGATCTTGAGTTATTTTGTTCCGCTCGCTTTAAGCGGTATCATATTCTTGATCATATTTTTTCACAGGATGGTGAATGCAAAAAAATGATGAAAATCCTCTACGTTCTTTTCATCTTAGGGGGTATTTTGCTTGGATTCGTATCGTTGCTTTTGCTGCCGCGATCTCCCTTTGTTCCCTTTAACTGGTATGGCCTTTTGATATTTTCAGCGGCACTTGTGGTTTTTGTGCTATCTTTGAAATTCAAGGGCTTTCTTTTGTACCTGCTTTTTGCCCTTGGAATTCTTGCCATGATCAACACCTATTTGTATTTTAGAGAGTGTTCTCAAATAAAGGGAATGGAACTCTTTGGAGGGTTTTTCATCTCTCTTGCCCCCCTTTTCACCACAAATTCAAAAAAGCGTCAGAAGATCAAAGAGTAAATCCTCTTATTTAACTTCCAAACGATCTTGACAAGGGCAAAAGAAAGCAAAAGTGCAATTGCAAAGAGCAAAAGATTTATCCCTAAATTGCTTTTGAATTTGAAGGGGGGATAAAAGATAAATCCCAATCCGAGCAACAAACCTTCTATGAATCCATTCACAAGGTATATGCCGAGAGTGTGCCTGCCAAAGTCGCCAAACATTTTTGAGATGGCAGGCAATTTTCTGGACATGATGTAGGCAAATCTTAAAAGCAATGGCATGAAGGTAACGCAAAAAGCAAGGCCTAATGGAGCCATAAGCGAAATCCCATCTTCGTACTTGTATGGCATGAAATAGAATTCTATAAAGCTCAGAATATAGAGCGCAACACAAAGTATCATATCTTTGGGAAGAAGAGATTTTCTCCAGTAAGGATCTTTGCTCGCCTTGTCAAAGGTTGACATGCCCCATGCGTAAAAGAAAAGCCAGGTAAAGGGGTTTCTGTACGCCCAAAAAGTGCTTATCCAGTGAACGCCAAAATAATTTGGCACGTAATAGAGTGCAGAAAATATCATCATGAGAATGAAAAGGGACGGAAGCAGCATCCTGAATTTTGATGGAGGTATCTTGACCAAAAGTGGGGTTATCAAATAGAAGATCACGAGTACAAAGATGAAGTAATACTCTTCAACGGCATTTCCGAGCAGATAATAGCCAAGAATGTCTTTCAAAGAAAAACCCTTGCCGAAGTTTATAAAGCCACCAAGAAAGTACTGCATCAAGATGTAAAAGGTTGACCACACAAGGTAAGGAATGCCTATGAGTCTCAGCCTCGATAGAATGAACCTTTTTGGGTTTCTCCTTGCAACTCTCACGGAAAAATATCCTGTTATGAAGAAGAAGATTGGCATTGCAACGATGAAAAAGTTCAAAAAAGTGAAGGCGAGTTCGAGACTCGCCGAATTGAAAGATTGTATTTGGTAAAAGGCATTGTGCGCCAGTACAACTATCCATATTGCAAAGCCGCGAAGGATGTCAAATTCCCCGGCATATCGGCCTTCCAGATGATCTTCGGCCATTTTTCAGTATATAACGCTAACCCCTCTGTTTTGAAGCGCGTTGATGCCGTTGATGACTGCCGATTGTGAAAGGTTTATCTCGTTATTCTTGAGATCAACGAGAGAGCCTATTTTTAAATACATGTCATTTACGATCGCATTCATATCAGAAATTTTGTTCGATGAAAGGTCTATTCGTAGCAAATTTTTCATGTTCGATATCGGTGAAAGATCCGAGATGTTGTTCGAAGAGATGTCCAAGATCCAAAGATCCGGTGCCGTCGAGACGATGCTGAAATCAGATATGTTGTTTGAATCGAGCATGAGCCAGAGCAGATGAAGCATTTTGTTAAATGACGGCGTGTATTTAAGCGTTATATCGTTGAAGTTCAAATTCAATATCTCCAAATTCGAAAGGTTCAAAAGTGGAGATATATCCGATATCTGGTTGAGTTCAAGATCAAGGAACTTGAGTTTCATGAGATTTGAAAGCGGTGAAAGATCGCTTATCAGATTTGCTCCAGCGTTAAGCCATTCAAGGTTCTTTAAATTTGCAAGCGGAGATATATCCTTTATCATGTTCGAGTAAAGGAACAATTCGCGCAAACCAGTTAAACTTGCCAGAGGCGTTATGTTGCTTATCCTGTTAAAGCCAAGATCGAGCGAGGTGAGATTCGTGAATTTAGAAAGGAATGTTATCTCAGAGTTGTTGAGGTTAAATCCGCTCATTCCGAGGTTGTGAAGTTGTGTCCAATTCTCTATGAAACCAAGTTGAGAAAGAGGAATCGGGTTATAACTTATGTCAAGGCTTACCAAAGATTGACCTATGCCCTCAAGAGGGGTAACGTCTTTTATTTCGTTTGAACTCAAATCGAGGAATTGCAAATTCTTGAGATTTGCCATTGCGTCTATCTTTGTTATCTTGTTAGAACTGAGATCGAGCACCGTAAGGTTTACGAGACTTGCAAGTGGACTTACGTCAACTATATCGTTGTGGCTTAAATTAAGCATTTCAAGGCTTGTCATCGTTGCCAAAGGACTCAGATCGCTTATGTGATTGTAACTTAAGTCAATGGATTTAAGGTGCATTCCCCTCAGAGGAGAAAGATCTGTTATGTTGTTTCCGACCAAATCGAGCGTCGCAAGGTTGGTAAGATACTGGATTCCTTCCAAACTCGAAAGCGCCATATCTGGAGACGGCCAATTGTTTTTGATAGACGTTATCTTTGAAAGTTCAGAGGTGTATATGGGTCCCACGGGCAGATTGAGAATCGATCTTACGATGGCTTCAAGTCTGCTATTTTTAAAGTTAACCTTTGAGCCCATGTTGACCGTAAAGGTCGCGCCCTTTGAAGCGGTAGAAAGGCCGCTGGCATTCTTCGTAACGACTACCCACGTGTAGATGCCAGTTGGCAATTTTTCAAAATTAAAATGAGTTTGCGTCGAAGATCCTATCCGCTTTATCCAATCGCCCATCTTTTCAAGGTAAAGTTCGTAACTCACGTTGCTCTGCGTTGAAGACCAAGTCATCGTTATTTGCGTTGAAGTTGAAAGGTCTGTGATCTTTGGCGCAACAGGCATTGCCGGTGCAGGATTGTATTCGAATTTACCAATGTTGGGTTGCACAACGGTTAAACCAGAGATGAATTCCCAAATCTTTTGTGAGTTCAAAAGGTAATTTTCAAGTTTTACGATGCCCACATTTCTTGCAAAGTAAAATTCTCTTTTGAGATTGTTGAGAATGAGATCAACCTTCAGCACATTATCGTAAGTGTTGTTTCCGATGGAAAGAGACTGATAAGAGGATGTTCTTTCAAAAGCCGTACCTTCAGGCGATTTCAACAAAGTTGTGCCTGAGGCGTTGCCCGTGTTGGCGTTGTCTATCACGGGAACACCTTTGTAGAAAACAGTTGAACCCGCTTTCGTTACGGTGAAAGAAAGGCTTTCCATCTTCTGAGGTTCTCCCTTGTATGCTTCTGGGATCTTTATCTCGTAATTTATCAAAGTTGCATTTTTACTCGTTTGCGTTGCCTCATATATCACATCTTCCTTCACCGTAAATGATGAAGAAGGCGTTATCTTATTTGTCTTGTTGTACGATGAAAAGTCTGCCCACATGGAATTGAAGAAATCTTCAAAAGCCTTTTGTGCCGGATTGACGCCCAAAGTGTCGACAAGCGGCACTCCAGCAGATATTTCAACGCGATCAACTTGGCCAGACCTTAGTGGAAAGTAAGAACCGAAGGTTTTGGTCATCTGAGAAACTATGTTTGAAAAATCAGAATATCCCCATTTGTTGAATGCCCTTAACTTAAAGGAATAAATCGTTGAAGGTATAAGGCCAGTGGCAACGTAGGTTGTGGCCGTTGGCGATAACTTCAGTGTAGGCGTTGACTTAAAAGTTGTTCCAGTTGCTTGGTAAAGTTCTATACCGCTTTCGTTGGCAGGATTAACCCATGACAAACTTATCGTGTTCGTCGAGAAAGCAGTTATGTTCAAAGCCGTTGGAGCCTTCGGAGGTACTCCATTTGTCATACGCACAACCACGTTTGAGAATGGCGAATTTCCGCCCTGATTCGATGCCATCATTCTGTACGAGTAAGTCGTTTGTGGCGTTAAATTTTTATCGGTATAACTTAGCACATTTCCGGGCAGAGTAACCAATTGTGCAAATGCACTACCAGTGCCCAATGCCCTGTAAATTATGAATTTACTCACGTTAGAAGAACTTTCTGACCAGGAAAGAGAGATTGTATTCGTTGATGAAGACGTTACGTTCAAAACTGGCGCTTGTGGAGGAACCATGAAAGTGGTTGCAGAAGCAACGTTAGATGGAGAAGAAAGCCCGTACTGGTTCTTTGCCTTTACCTCATAAAAGTAAGTTGTCGAAGGCTGCAAACCCGTATCCACGTAATTTGTTGCTTGCACAGTTGCCACTTCGGCGAAGGTTCCATTCGAAGATGAACTTCTGTACACAACAAATGACTTTGCCGTACTACTCCATACCAACTGTATTGAATTCGAACTCAATGCAGTTGCACTAAGATTTTTCGGTGCAGATGCCACGAAAAGAGAACAACTTGCCAAAATTACAGCAAGTACAAGCACCGCGACTGATATCGCACTCCACAAAACTACCTTTTTCACTTCTATTCCTCCCTGGTCGTTAAATTCAAATTATTCTACCATTTTTAAGTAAAATAGTCAAATTCAGATCAGCGATCTGAAAAAATTTCCATTCCTACTTTTTCGAGGTGAGAATTGCCTATTTTGTCTATTATGGGAATCACCACCCCATTCCCTACCCTTTTCTTGTCTGAAAAGATCCATTTGCTTAGATCTTCATTTTTTTCCAATTTAAAGCCCAAAGATGAGATTAAATGCTTTATTCTCTCGTAAACTTTTGGAGAAAATTTTTCTGATTCAAGGATCATTCCAATTGCAACGGCATGGCCGTGAGATATCGAATTGTTCGACGCACTTTCAATCGCATGGCCTATCGTGTGGCCAAAATTAAGAATGTGTCTGAGATTTTGATCTTCTGGATCTTTTGAGATCACATCGAGTTTATCCTTGACGGCCATTCTGATGACTTCGTCTATGACGGCAAGGTTTTTGCTGATCACCTTGTCAAGATTCTCTTCCATGTATTGAAACAATTTTTCATCGTAAACTGCACCAATTTTCACGGATTCAATTATTCCTTCTTTAAACCTTTCATCATCGAGACTCAAGGCGTAAATTGGATCTATGAACACATCTGGCTTTCCAAATGTTCCGACAAGATTTTTGACTCCGTTGAAGTTTATCGCAAATTTGCCTCCTATCGCCGCATCGACCATTCCCAACAAGGTTGTGGGAAAAAGTTGAAAATTCATGCCTCTCATGTAAGTTGTGGCAACAAAACCCACTGTGTCTGTAAGCGTTCCGCCTCCAACTGCCGTTATCGTGGAACTTCTTGTTAACCCTCTTTCAAGAAAAAGATTCCATAATTTCTGAACGGATTCGATACTCTTGAACTCTTCCCCATCATCAAGGGCTATTCCATCCATTTCCCATATCTTTTTTACATTCTTCGATACAAGGAGAAGATCTGATTTTGGAAGATCTAAATTTTGAAAGATCCTGACTTTTTGGTAAACGTCGAATTCATCTATTTGCTGGCTATTCACGAATTTCTGTACAATTCTGGCGGCGACGTGATCCACCTTCAAAGAGTCTGTGTGGATCGTTTCGTAAAGTTCGTAAAGTGGCTTTCTTTTTTCGAACCTTGAAAGAAAAGCAATTTTTCCACCTTTCACGAGAGGCCTTGGAGAGTTTTTCACCCTTTCCCACAGAAGTTCTGGATCGCCTTCCAGGTAAAAAGTGCGCATCGTCTTAAGTATTTCTCTATTTCTTGAACTTTCGACTATGCCTCCGCCGGTGGAAAGCACAATCTTGTCCATTTTCGAATACCTTTCAAGCAAAGTGCTTTCCAAACTTCTGAATTTTTCCTCACCGTACCTTTCAAAATACGCTTCGATTGGCCCGTAATTTTCTTCGAATTTTTCATCCAGATCAACGTATTCAAAGCCTAAAATTCCTGAGATTTTCTTCCCAACCTCGCTTTTACCACATCCCATCATGCCGACAAGCGCTATTTTATCTTCCAACTTTAACACGCCTCCTGTAAGTGTCTATCCTCTCTTTGAACTCTTGAAATGTAAAGCCGCCAAATTCTTCGATCAATTCCGAAAGTATGGCAGTCGAAAGCACTGCCGTTGCAACCACAACTATGGCTGCCACAACGCAGGTATCAGATCTAACGTAAGATGTTTCGACCTCTGCACCATTTGAGATATCCACGCTTCGAACGCCACGCTTTTGAGTGGAAATGGGTTTTGCGATCAGGTTGACTATCACCCTTTCGCCGTTTGTCATGCCCCCTTCTATGCCTCCAGCGTGATTCGTTCTTCTCACAAAGCCTGCGTAAATCTGATCGACCGCCTCGTATCCTTTCATCCTCCATATCTTTTCGGCATCCCCAAACAACACTCCCCGAACAGATGGAATATCGAAAAGCGCACTGCCTATTGTAGAGGTTAACCTTTTTCCCCTTTCGGTAAAAGTTCCAACGCCAACAGGCAATCCCTCCACGACAAGCGTTAACTTTCCCCCCAGCGTGTACCCTTCGGCATACCCTTTGTTTATCTCTTCGATCATCTTTGATTCGGCCGTTGAATCGGGACAAAGTAAAGGATGAACGCCAACGTCTAACTCCCGATCGGCCATAACCTCCGTTTCAATGGATCCAACGGCACGCGTAAAGCCGTAAACGTTTATTCCGATATCTTCGAGAACTTCCCTTGAGAATTCTCCCATTGCCACATCCATGACTGTCCTTCTGGCACTTGCCCTTTCTGTGACCGTGCGTGCATCGTCAAGATCGAATTTTAAAATCCCCCCAAGATCTGCATGGCCAGGGCGAGGCACCGTCGTTTTTTCATTTGGAGGAGTCGTCGATTTGTTTGCTATCACAAATGTTATTGGTGCGCCTGTTGTCTCGCCATTCCATAAGCCTGTGGTTATGTTGACTTTGTCCTCTTCTATCTTCATCCGCTCGCCACGACCGTAAACAGACTGCCTAAGTTTTAACCTTTCGTTTATCCTTCCGATGTCAGGCTTAAAATGAGATGGAAACCCTTCAATTATGCCGTAAAAATTCTGACCGTGAGATTCACCAGACGTCATTATTCTCATGAAATCACACCCTTCAAATCTTCAAAAAAAGATGGATAACTTATAGAGACAATTTCGGGATTCTTTATCTCAAC
>JAVRKN010000031.1:0-4017 GCA_031962405.1 Athalassotoga sp.
TTTGGAATTTGAAAAAGATTTGGTATAAAATCACTGTTGAGTCCGTTGCAATTTCTTTTGAAGGGAGAGAAGACACGCATCTGATGTGTCGCAATTGGTGAAAAACGTTGTGCTTATAACTGGTGCATCAAGCGGTATAGGTAAGGAACTTGCTCAATTATTTGCCAAAGATGGCAGAGATCTTGTGCTTGTGGCGAGAAATGAAGTTGAATTGAAAAAAACTGCGAAAGATTTGTCCGATAAATTTGGAATATCCACTTTTGTCATTCCAAAAGATCTTTCAATCTCATCTGCCCCAGATGAGATTTTAGAGGAATTAAAAAAATTGGAATTGAACGTTGACGTGCTCGTCAACAACGCGGGTTTTGGAAGTTATGGCGCTTTTGTAAAAACCGATTTGAAAACATCCATCGACATGATACAAGTTAACGTTACAGCGCTTACACACTTAACATGGCTTATACTTCCCCAGATGATAAAAAATGGTAAGGGAAAGGTGCTCAACGTTGCATCTCTTGCGGCCTTTCCTCCCGGCCCTTACATGAACGTTTATTATTCAACGAAGGCTTACGTTTTGTCCTTTTCAGTTGCACTCAATGAAGAACTGAAAGGTACAGGCGTTTCTGTAACAGTTCTGTGTCCTGGGCCAACGGATACAAATTTTCAAAAGCGTATAGGCCTTACGAGTGCAGAGACTTTTAGTCTCAAAAGCGCAACTGCACAAAAGGTCGCACTGATAGGTTATAAGGGCTTAAATAAGGGTAAGTTGATAGTTATTCCAGGCTTTATAAACAAGTTGACCGCTTTTGCTTTAAGATTTATTCCAAAGAAGACGGCCGCACATTTTGTGGCAATAGGACAAATTTCAAGAAAATAAAGGCTTTTTAGGATCTATTTTTTTGCCTTTTACGTCGTTTATACCATCCTTAAATCCCTTGAATATGTATGGTTTAGATGCCGGCGAGACGTACGACCATATATATCTATCAATAGACAAGTAAAGTTTGACGGCAAGATTTATGATCTTAAAATTTTTAGTCGCAAGAATTGGGTTTCTGAAGAGATAATAAGTTTTCCATGGAGGAACATTTGGTTTCGAAAATGGAAAACGGAAAAGGCGCTTTTGCCTTATCCAATCTTTGTGTTCTATCAAACTTGAGTGCACTCTTATCATCTTGAAACCGGCCCTTTGCACTCTCATCGAATAATCGTAGTCGTCAGCGTAAATGAAGAAGTCTGCATCTGGAAGACCAATTTTTTCGACGACTGCTTTTTTTACTGCAAATCCAACAAAAGTACCCGTTAAAGCCCGCGACCTTTTTTTTAGCAATTTTGAATTACCTTTGCTTGTCAATTTACTGAGAAAAACCCCCACTCTGGAATCGCGATTCTCTAAAATGGCAAGTTCGAGTTCCTCAAGGGCGTTTTTGTAAGGTAGCGCATCATCGTCCATCATCCAAACCCAATCTGCCCCGTCTTCAATTGCACATTTGAGACCATAAGCGAATCCTCCAGCACCTCCGAGATTTTCTTCAAGCCTTTTGGATTTAAGATGAGGAAAATTGCTAAGAAACTCATGTGTACCATCAGTACTCGCGTTATCAACGACAATGATTTCGTCTGGATGCCTCGTTTGGGACAAAAGTGCGTTGATATTTTTCTTGAGCCACTCTAACCTGTTGTAAGTTACGACTACAGTTACGATCTTCATCTGTGTTTAAAGAAAGAGTAGTTTGGCACATCGTTTTTTGGGATAAAAAATGCAAAATCAAATGGCTCAAGATCAATGAAAATCGAACCAGAATGGATTTTAACGGTACGATTCGAAATCATATCCTTCAACTCCAATCCATCAAAAGCGTACGAATAAGGTATCATGACATTTGAAACGCTTGTCATGCCACTAAGGTTAGCGACAAAAAGCATGAACTTTTCCCATTCATCGTATCTTAAAATGGACAAAATATTCCCGCTTGTGTATATTTTAGTCTTTCCTCTTGAAAGTGCATCAAACTCATTTCTTAAATTGCTTATCTTTTTGTAAAAATCGAATCTTCCATTTTTTTTCTCCCAATCCATTGGAGCTCTGTTGAATGGATCTGGGCCTCCGTTCATGCCCACTTCTTCTCCATAATAAACCATGGGAATCCCTGGAAATGCATACTGAATTGCTATTGCCAGATGTACTTTTTTCTCATTACCAAGCACATGAGAGAGCCTTGGCGTGTCATGGGAAGAAAGGATGGTCCACGAATTAAGCAATTTGTCTTGTGGATATTCATCAATCATCCAATTCAAAGCGGTGACGTAATCGTGCGGCGTAATTTCACCATTTAAGATAGAAAGCGTTGACTGTCTAAAAAAGTAGTTCATCACACCATCCATGTGTTCTATCCAATCTTTGGCGTAAGTCATAACTTCACCTATCATTTGCCCACCAAATTCATGAATTTTGTTTCCGATCTCGTCGAGATGTTTCATTCCAACATCGTTGGCACAGTCAATTCTAAATCCATCTATGCCCTTTTTCATCCAATATTCCACAACTTTTAAGATATATTCCATGACATCAGGTCTGTCAAGGTCTAATTCTGTCAATTCATCAAAGCCTCTCCATTTTTTACTTGTGCCCATCTCTGAAATTATCTTTGATTCAGAATTTACATGATTAAAAACCCCATCGAGAAAAACCTTTATTCCTTTTGAGTGAAAAGCTTTTATCAAGTCCTCAAAATCTCTTTCATCTCCGACCATAGGGCTTATTCGGAAATAATCAAGTGTGTCGTATCTATGATAAGTTTTCGAATCAAAAATGGGCGTGAGGTAAATTGCACTCGCTCCAAGATCGACTATACGATCGATCTTAGAAACTATGCCCTTAAGGTTTCCTCCGTAAAATTCGTTTGCTGCCCCTTCAACAGGCGAATCCCATGATTTGACTGGATACTTTTGATCTGAAATTGCAAATCTATCAACGAATATTTGGTAGATCATATCACACCTCACAATTTGCTTATATCGTTGAATCCTTCTCCAAAGGCTTTGTCTATGTCCTCAACCACAACAAAGGCTTTGGGATCTATACGTTTTACAACACTTAAAAGTTCTGCCATTTCCCTTCTTTTTATGACAACCATTATCATCTTGTACGACTCATTTGTGTATGCTCCTACCGTTGGAATGTAGGTTACACCATGATTCATGTTTTTAATTATGTGATCTGCTATTTCATCGTTTTTAGCAGAAATTATGAAAAGTTGCTTGCTCATCTCCATGCCGCGCATTAGAAAATCTATTGAAAGCCCGTTTAAAACGATGGCAAGGATTGCGTACATTCCTATGTTTATACCATATTGAAAACCAGAAATTATGCCTATGGCAACATCTGCTATCAAAACTCCTTGACCAAGTGGGATGGCGAAAAATCTGTTGAAAAGTTTTGCGACTATGTCCGTTCCGCCGGTGCTTCCATTTTGAGAAAAGGCAAGCGCCATACCAAAAGCCGTTATTATCGAACCAAAGATCGTTGCAAGCATTAAATCCCCACCATTATATACAGGTATGGGAAATATGTTGTTAAAAAGATCAACAAAAAATGAAAGCGCAAATGTTGAGTATATCGTTTTGAAACTGAAATCTATGCCAAGAATTAAAATGGCCATGAGGATTAAAAATCCATTTATTATGTACATCCAAATACCAATCTGGATCAAAGGTAAAAGTCCATGAAGAATGATGGCAAGACCGCTTGCCCCTCCTGCCGCTATGTTGTACGGCACAAGGAAAGCGACCACTCCAACTGCAGTTATAAGATCGCCTATTGTTATAAGTGAGTATTCCTTTGTAAGCAATAAAAATTTAGACCTTTTCAAACTTATCACCCATGAGATTTTAACACAAGATCGCCCTCTTGTCATCACGGGTTCATCCTTTAGCGTATGGCAAATGCAGGGATTAGACATTAGAGATTAGAGATTAGTGAGTGGTTATGGCGTAGGGCAGGATGCCCTCGAGATG
>JAVRKN010000031.1:4117-12490 GCA_031962405.1 Athalassotoga sp.
CCTCCGCAGCAAAGCGAGGACCAGACATCGAGGGGGCGCCTGCCGAAGCACATATAAAATAGCACATGGCGAATAGCGTATAGCCTATAGCAAATGGTTTTAAATCGTTTTCATCATTGCCATATATTGAAATAAAATTGTTTTAGTGGTATTATATTATTTGCCTGTCAAGGCAAATTTACTCTAAATTCATATTTTGAAGGGAGGAATTCAGATGAAACGTTTGGTAGTGCTTACAGTCGTCATCCTTGCACTTTTGACGATGAGCGTTTTTGCCGCTACTCCAGGGCAGTTGCTTATTTGGGCAGATTCCACAAGGGCTCCAATTTTAACGCAACTTGGTAATGAATTTCAAGCCGTTTACGGCATACCCGTTAAAGTTGTCGAAATGAATTTTGGTGATATAAGGACAAAATTCATCACGGCCGCTGCGGCAAATGAAGGGCCCGATATAATAGTCGGTGCCAATGACTGGGTCGGAGAACTTGCAGCAGATGGGCTTTTAACTCCTATCACTTTCCTTTCCTCTGATCAATTAAAACAATTTGCTCCTTCAGCACTTCAGGCTTTCTCATACGGTGGTAAACTTTACGGCCTTCCATATGGTATAGACGTGCTCGGCTTGTTCTACAACAAAGATTACGTTACGAATCCGCCGACAACTCCAGATCAACTCTTCACGATGGCTCAACAAATGACGGCAGGTGGATTTTACGGTCTTGCGTACGGTGTTTATGGTAACCCATATTTCTCTGCCCCGTTTATTCAGGGATTCGGAGGATATGTTTTTGGAACAAATCCTAATGGATCTTTGAATCCGAATGATATAGGACTTGCAAATGCCGGAGCAGTTCAAGGACTTAATTACATAGTCAAACTCTTCACGTCTGGAATTATTCCTCAGGGAGAAGATAACAACACGGCTGATAACCTCTTCACCTCTGGAAAAGCTGCAATGCTTATAGATGGAGAATGGGAAGTACCAGCCATTCAGCAAGCCGGTATCAATTTTGGAGTTGCTCCAATACCCGGTGGCAAACCATTCGTTGGAGTCCAGGGCTTTATGATAAGTTCAAAGTCTCCTAACCAGATACAGGCAATGGAATTCATGTCAGATTACATAAACACGCCTGAAACGATGTACAAAATCTGGCAAGCAGATCCAAGGATTCCTGCACGCTACGATGTTGCTGCCAAAGCCGAAGCAGTTGCTCCATGGCTTAAGGGATTCGTTGATGCGCTGAGCAACACCACTCCTATGCCAAATATCCCACAAATGGCTTCTGTATGGAATGCATGGACAAACGCTTTAAACCTTGCCATCAGTGGTAAGGAATCTTCACAGGCCGCTTTGACAACGGCAGTTCAACAGATAAAACAAGCGATATCTCAATAAAATGATCTGCAAGGCGGGTTTACCCGCCTTGCATTTTATGACGGAGGGATTAATTTGTTGAAAAAGACGATTTTGTGGGTATCAGTTGCAGTGATAGATGCGATACTTGCGTGGGCGATAACACTTCTGATGGTAAATGGTTCTTATGCGCTTGGCATTATAGTTGTGCTGCTACTTGCTTTTATAGATTACGCACTTATAAATCCAAAGGGATATCCATTCAGGTACATGATCCCTGCCATAATAATCCTCATGATCCTTACCGTTTATCCGATATATTTTACAATTCAACTTGCATTTCAAAATTACGCAACGGGGTACATGTGGACACGCGATCAAGCGATAAACATAATGTTGGATACAATAGTCACAAGCCCCAATCCCAAATTCTTCAATTATTCTGTTTACACGCTTTATCAAGATTACAAACCAACGGATAATTTTGTGATGCTATTGAAAGATTCAAATGGGAATTTGTACATAGCGAATTCCCCCGTTAAAGTTGGAAATAACAAGTACATGAGCAATTTTGATATGATAACGAATGGTTCAGTTTCGATAAATGGCGTAAATTATTCGCTTGTGCGATCTTTGAAGGATCCATCGCAGATAATAGCCATTTCAGTTGATGGCCAGAATTACAATTATTTTTACAGTCCATCGGATCAAACGACCTTTCCAAATTTGAAGTTCTTCAACGTCAATTACGGGCCTGAATTGAGTAACACCGAATTCATAAACTCTCAGATTGGCACTCTCTTCTTTACCACAACGTACGGTTTCAACAAATTGGTGACTGCAAAATACGAATACATTCTTTCAACCATGCCTGTGGTCGAGAATGGTCACAACGTTGAAAAAACTGTGCTTGTCAACACGATCACGAATCAACCTGTCCTTGAGCATGATTATGCTTTTTGGAATGTAGATCCAACTACTGGCAAACAGACAATGATAATAGGTTATTACGGCAACGTTGGATTATCAAATTTCAGTTCTCTTTTGACAAACAAGCAGATAACCTCTCCATTTTTGACGGTTTTCATATGGACGTTCGAATGGGCGGCGTTGAGTGTTTTCTTTACTTTCGCCGTTGGGTTGATTCTTGCCATAGTCTTGAACAACAGGCAGATGAAGTTGAGGGCGATTTACAGGACTCTACTTATAATTCCATGGGCAATACCCGGATTTATTTCGATAATAATCTTCAGAGTTGGCTTCTTTAACGTGAGTTTTGGAATAATAAACAGGATATTTTTGGGAGAATGGCTCCATCTCGCGCCGATAAATTGGTTTGGAGATGCCTTTTGGGCCAAAGTTGCGCTCTTTTTGGTCAACACCTGGCTTGGATTCCCTTACATGATGGTTATCTCTTTGGGAGCCTTGCAATCTATTCCCGATGATCTTTACGAGGCTGCATCGATAGATGGATCTTCTAAATGGCATTCTTTCTGGACTATAACCTTTCCACTTTTGATGACACCGCTTGCGCCTTTACTTATAGCATCTTTTGCTTATAACTTCAACAATTTCAACGTCATTTATCTTTTAACGGGAGGAAATCCTCCAATTCCAAATTCAATAACGCCTGCCGGTCAAACGGACATACTCCTAAGTTATACGTACAATTTGGCATTTGGCGGGGCCTCTGGTCGCAACTACAGTCTGGCGGCCGCCATATCTATCCTCATTTTTGTGATAATAGCGGTGATAAGTGCTGTAAACTTCAAATTGTCAGGATCCTTTAAAGAGGTGAACAAATGATGTTTAAAGTTCATCCTATAAGACACATAATAATCATAGCGGTTATAGCCGTTGTCTTGTTTCCGATTCTCTGGATTTTTATGACATCAATAAGAAGAGACAATACTTCTATAAGCCCAAATTTGTTTTCTGGACAAACCACGTGGCAAAATTACATCGATCTCATCCTTGAAAAGAAAAATATTCCGGCCCTTTACAATGAAATATCGAACATTTACAGTCTTGGAAGCCCTTACAATAAAATGAGCAAAGAAGAAATCTTGAAGGATTTGAACGGCGATTTCAACGCATTTGAAGGGTATTTTAAAGATACGTCTCGAATGAACAATTCAATAACATCTAACGCTTCTTGGATTTCAGTTAATTTTATCCCTAAGGCAAAGTCCCAGGCACTTGAAAATGTAAAATCAAATGTCAATGTAGATATTACATATCTTTCGACAGTTTCAGAATATCTTTCAAATAAATTCAATTCCCTTGATCAAAATTACAAATTGGCCGGACTTTACGATACTTTAAATACACTCAAGGCCTCTCAAACAGATCAGGCATTGCAGATCGTTGGTCAGTATTTTCCAAACATTCTCACGGCGAGATCAACCTATATCAACGCAATGGCTTCAGTTTTAGCAACTATTTCAAATGTGCCGGGTGAGGTTTCGCAGATCCTCTTGGAGAATAATGTCGATGACAAAACGGCGAAAGATCTTGTCGCGGCTTATCAGGAAACCGTGAATTCTCTTAAAGATGGAACCTTTAACTATGGCCAATGGTTTGCGCCAATTTATTTAAGACGCATAAACATGGATACCATAAACCTTTCTAACACACTTGGAGCGACGGCGAGTCAGCAACTTCAAAGCGTAAAAACTTTAGTTTTTTCTGCAATTCAAAAGGTCAATTCAGCACAGTCTGCCTACAACAAAAGTGTTGACGATGCGATTTCAAAGGTTCAAAATGTAAGAAATGATCTTGTCGGTACAGTTCAATCATCATTGACAAGCCTTAACAACACGTACTCGGTACTTCAGACTCAGTTAAGTACCATGATGGCAAGTTCCACAGCCCTTCTCAGTTCTATGTCTTACGATGCTTCTCAAATTTCAATATTCTCAAACAACATAGTGCCTACGGCCATGGCAATCGATGATATGGTTTCCGTCATAAAAGATGCCCTAAAGGGCAAAACTTCTCCTTCGACACAAAGCGGTGTCTTTTACGATGTTTCCTCTTACGTTTCCCAAGTCAAAGATTGGCTTGGTATTTCTTCAAAATACCAAGTTTTTGATCCTATAACCGCGCAGGTCACCAAAATTCTTGATGATCTTGAATACATTCAAAACAATCAATCTTTTATATATGCGAATATGAATTCAAATGCCATTTCAAACGTTAAGTCTTCTCTTCCAATAGCACTTTTGAAATTGCAATCAGGTCTTTCCATGTCCATTTCAGTTCTTCAAAATTACAACGATTCGGCACAGAAATACAATGCCATAGCATCTGAAATTCCTTTGATAAACAAAAAAATTTCTGATATTTCATCCGAAATTCCGCCTCTGCAGCAAGAAGTTAACGAGATAAACTCAAAGATAGCCTTATCATCTTTGTATTTCAAAACCATTTTGATGGTGCCCGTTATAAAATCTGATGCTGCAAAAATAGATACTTTTGAAAGTGCTGGTGCCTTTTTAAATGCGCTCAACTCGTATTACGGCACACTTGTAAATTCTCCAATCTACAAAGATATTCCACCTATTCCATCTTCATCAAGATACGATCAGTTTTTTAACACTCAAAAGTTGATAGACACGATTAACCTTACCTTACAAACGACATCGCAATTCAACGCCTTCAACGCGCAATACGGTAATTACATATCAAATCTAAAGGAGAGAAGCAATGCTTACATAGACATAAACTTGCTTGGATTTCCATTCAGCGTTAACGAGATAAATGCGATGAACAACCTTTATCAAAACCAGTATGTGTCAGTCATAGCACCGGCGCTTGGAATAATTTCAAGGAGAACAAATGAACTCGCGGCGTTACCATATTTCAAAGAGATAAGTGGCAGATTGGATTCCATAAACAACACCTCTTATTATTTAACTCAAGATTGGCAGGTAAAGTATTTACCACCCTTCCTTTTGTGGTTGCTCAACAGCATAATCGTTGCCGGTAGCGCGGCCGTAATAACCGTTTTCCTTTCTGCTTTAATGGCATATCCCTTCTCGCGCCTCAAATTTCGCGGGAAAAAGTACGGCCTAATAAGCATATTGCTCATCCAGATGTTTCCGACCATGATGGCCATGGTAGCTTTGTACCTTCTTCTCAATTACATAGGCCAATTTTTGCCATTCCTTGGTCTTAACTCCCTTGGAGGCCTTGCTTTCCTTTACATAGGCGGAGGAATTGCCTTCAATTCATGGCTTATAAAGGGATTTTTCGACACAATCCCGCTTGAACTTGAGGAAGCGGCTATGGTTGATGGGGCAACAAGATTTCAAACTTTTTGGAGGATAGTATTGCCACTCTCTGCTCCCGTGCTTGCGGTCACGGTTATATTAAGTTTCATAGGAAATTACGGAGATTACATACTCGCTTCCATAGTCATGTCTGGCATAAATCACTACACTTTTGCAGTTGGTCTACAATCTTTTGCGACAAGCCAGTACTCGACAAACTGGAGTCTTATGACGGCGGCAGCGTTGATTGGAATGATCCCAATATTGGCACTCTTCCTTAGTTTACAAAGATTTATAGTTGGAGGCCTAACGCAAGGGTCGGTGAAGGGATGAGGTTAGATTACGAAAGATCCCTTTTGGGTTTGATAAATTCAATCATATCGAAATTTGGAGTTGTACCTTTGCACAAACCGTTGCCAAAAGAGTATCTTGGGCCAAAATTTGAAAGCGCAAAAAGAGTTGTCATGATTTTGATAGATGCCATGGGATACAATACGGCTTTGAGCCTGTATCAACGATCTGATTTTAAATACATTGGAAAGCCCCAAAAAATATCTTCCATTTTCCCTTCCACAACCGTTAACGTACTCACAACGCTTGCAACGGCCGCTTCTCCAATTGAACATGGCATGTTGGGTTACATACTTTATCTTAAAGAGTTCGGTACTCTTGCAAATATGATAGAGTTTTCTCCCATAGGCATGCCGCGCGACACTTTGATATCAAGAGGTGCCAATCCTTCAAACTTCCTTGACGTCAGCACGATATACGAATCTTTAAGGAATTACGGTGCAAATCCACTCATAATAATACCCTCCTCTTTTAAAGAAAGTGGCCTTTCAAAAATTCATCATCGCGGTTCGGCAGTTCAGGGCTATTTTGATATAGTTGACATGATGGTTAAAATCAGAAACAACATTGAATCCGAGAAATTTTCTTACATCTACGCTTACTGGCCAATGGTTGATGCCATGGGACACATTTACGGCCCCAATTCGGAAGAGTACATCGAAGGATCAAAAATTGTGCTTAAAGTCTTTGAAGACATCGTTTACGAAAGATTGCCTGACAAATTGAAGGATGAGACGGTTTTTATCATAACGGCAGATCACGGTCAAATTCACACTCCATGGCAGCATGAGTACCATATAAAATCGGAAGATGAATTCGTCTCGACTTTGCAAATTTTACCTTCTGGAGAGCCAAGAATCATGTATCTTTACACCAAAGATCCACAAAAAACGATAGAAGAGGGAGAGCGAAAATTTGGTGTCAACGTCGAATTTTTTCCTTCACTCGATCTTCTTAATGATGGATTATTTGGTCCTGGCACTCCAAACCCAAAATCGATAATGCGTATAGGCGATCTTATAGCCATTCCACGCGGCGATTATTCATTCGTGGTAAAATATACCGGAAATGAACATCAGATGAAAGGAAAACACGGAGGATTATCTAATGAAGAGATAGATATTCCTCTTTTTGTGATTTAAATGGATAAAATCGAAGAGTACCATGAGCAAGACATCAAAAACTCCGTTAGTTACATTTGGATAATTCTTTCGATCTTTGTTCCTTTTGTGATTTATTACGTTATGTACAAGATTTCAAGGTCGGTAGATGATCACGTAAAGCACAAGAAAGCGCTTTACAAATCTTACGCAGAAAATATCCCATCCGATCTTAAGAAGGATTTAGACTCTTTTCCAACAACAACGATGAATTATTACTGGCTTTTTGTGATTTCAGGCTTTTTTGAATTTTTAATGGGATCGGTTTACACGATAAACCTCCAAACTCTTTACATACCAATGCCTATCATAGTGGCAGTATTGATAAATTTTTTCTTTCTTGTACTCCTTGTCGATGTAATCTCGCAGAGGTTTTACGTTCATCAGTTAATCGAGAATGATATAAATCAGAACATAAACAATTCTGCTTCAACCGTTTCATCTTTCAGGAAAAGAAACAGCGCTGTTTTTTTGGTACTTGCGATTGTTACCCTAACGATATACGTCTACGTCTACCTTGCGATGATAGAAAAGGAATACACTTCGCATCTCGATCTTGATTACACCGTCATGGAGCATTTAAAATGATAAGAGGCATAGGAATTGATATTCTTGAAATTTCGAGAGTTGATGAAAAACTTGCTAAAAGAGTCCTCTCTGAAAAAGAGATGGAGAGATGGCAAGAGCACCAAAGTAAAGAATTTTTGGCTGGAAGATTTGCACTCAAAGAGGCTTTTTTAAAAGCACTTGGAACGGGAATAAGAGATGTTGAATTGTCTTCTATTTCTTTTATTCCAGATGATTTAGGATCGCTTCATCTTTGCGAAAATGAAGTAATTAAAATCTTGAAGGAAAAATATAATTTTGATTTTGTTCACGCATCTCTTTCTCACGATGGCGGAATAGCTGTAGCCGTCGTCGTGATCGAAAGCAGAGCGGCGCATAGCAAATAGCATATGGCACATAGCCAATGGCATATAGCAAATAGGATAGGGCGGAGGGCAAGATGCCCGCGAGATGGCCTCCGCAGCGAAGCGAGGACCAGACATCGAGGGGGCACCTGCCGGAGCAGGAAAACAGTGACGCGTAACGAGTGACGAGTGATCAGCAAAAACAGCATATAGCCTATGGCGTATAGCATATAGCAAAGACAGGGATTAGACATTAGAGATTAGGGGTTAGGGATTAGGAATAGTGAGGCGGAGAGCATAATGCCCCAGAGAAATCCTCCGCA
>JAVRKN010000032.1:0-12452 GCA_031962405.1 Athalassotoga sp.
CATGTCTTGAACTTCGTGAATTCGTATCCCGCATTCAAGTCTTTAACTTTAAGTAATGTGCTCATCTTATCGCTTCCTCAGCCTTGGATTAGTTATTTCGTCCACCGCAAAATTCATGAGGGCAAAGGCAGTTCCAAGTAATGCTATAAGTAATCCTGGCACCAGTAACCATCCCCAAAGCCCAAAGAATAACGCCTGGTCATTTTGTGCCCAGTAGAGTACCGTTCCCCACGAAATGGCATTGGCATTGCCAAGTCCTATGAATTCAAGCCCTGCTTCACTTAAAACTCCATAAATTGCCGCTCCGAAAAAGTTTGCGGCTATAAGCCCCATCGTATTTGGAAGTATATCGTAAAAGATTATGTGGAACGAACTCTCACCAACTACAACTGATGCATTAACAAATTCGCGGCTTTTTAGGCTCATAACCTGAGGGCGCAGAACTCTTGCCCCCCATGCCCATCCCGTCACGGTGATAACCAAAATTATTGTCCACATTCCCCTGCTTGGCATATACGCTGCAAGCACTATCATCAAAGGAAGTCCTGGTATTATCAAAAACACGTTGGTAAGCAAATTGAGAATTTCATCTATCGCACCCGGAAAATATCCTGCAAGAAAGCCTATCACAACAGAAATTACCGTTGTAAGAAATCCCACTACCAAACCAACTACAAGGGATATCCTAGTTCCCCATATGATTTGAGAGAAAACATCCTGTCCATTTGCCGTTGTCCCTAAAAGATGTTTCCATGAGGATCCTTCCATTGGTGTAAAGCCCATATATGTTGGAGAATAAGGCGCTATATAAGGTGCGAAAATAGCCACAACGGCAAAAAACAAGAGCATGCTCGTACCAATTGCGGCTTTTTTGTCTTTGAAAAATAGTTTTAAATAATTCATGCCATCACGTCCTTACTCTTGGATCGACAAGCACATAGGTCATATCCGCTATGAAATTTGCAACTAGCACAGTTACCGTTATGAAGAAGAAGAGCGCTTGCATCAATGGATAATCAAGATTTACGACAGATTGGTAAAGCAAATACCCAATCCCAGGATATGAAAAGACCATCTCAACGAGCAATGCTCCGCTAACGACAAATCCTATCGCCATGGCAAAACCGGTGAAATTTGGCAATATCGCGTTGCGAGCCACATAGTTGTATTCTATAACGTTGTCTGGCATCCCTCCAGCATAGGCAAATGTCACAAAATCTTCTGAAAGCACGCTTATCATGTTGTTTCTCATCGTCAACACCCAACCTCCCAAAGCAGTTATGAATATCGTCGAAGCAGGTAAAATTGCGTGATATAAAATCGATCCGATAAGTTCGAGTCCTTGTGGGCTGGTCGCAGAAAATGCCCCAGAAATTGGAAACCAACCGAGTATAAAAGCAAACAAATATTGAAATACCAAAGCAAGCCAAAAATAGGGTACGCTGTTAAAGAAAATACTCACTGGTAAACTGATGGTACTTGCAATTGATTCACGCTTCCACGCTGTGCTTATTCCAAGCATTGTGCCAAATATAAAAGCGAGCACAGTCGTTATACCTATAAGTGCGAGTGTCCAAGGCATGTGTGTTTGTATCTCATACATTACGGTGGATGGATAATAGGTTATAGAAATGCCAAAATTACCGCTTAAAGTACGGCCGAGATATTCTAAATATTGTACGAATATATTTTGATGAACGTTGACTCCAAAAGCTGTCTCAAGTGATTGAAGGGCCTGAACACTCACACGTCCTCGAGCACGTGCAATAAGTGCTTCTGCTGGGTTGCCTGGCATCATTCGAGGTAAGATGAAATTTATCGTCATGGCTATCCACAAAGTTACGATGAAGATCAATATTTTTCTTAGAATGTACTTCAATAAAGGCCACTCCTTTCAATTTGATCTAAATAAAGAGAAGAGGAAAAATCCTCTTCTCTTTTTTTAAGATTTACTTTAAATGAAGATTTAAAACTACTAATTCCATTCCAAGGCCATATATATTCCATCCATTACTATATGGATTTGAAATGGTTGGCCATCCGACAAACGTTTTTTGACTGTAAAGGTCGAATCCTGTTCTATTTGTAAGCACTATTGAAGGCAATTCATCGAGTAAAACTTTCTCTATAGTGTATATTGCTTGTTTTTGAGTCGTCGGATCGGATGAACTCATGAAATCATTCAAAGCCTCTGTAATGGTTGGGTTTGTATATCGAATATAATCAGAGATCGCTGATTGACCCAAAGGAGCGGAAAAGCCAGGATAAAATTCAGAATAGTAAGCATAAAAAGGATTCGGACCTATCTGTGGAGCACCATTAAGTATTGCCATATCGAAATTGCCGGTCATGAGAATGGTCATATAAGTTGAATATGATTGTTGTACTATGGTTGTATCTATTCCTATAGCTTTTAATTCTTGGGAAATATTTTGTGCCATCGTTATGAAATCAGTCCATCCTGTACCAACAAGTATGCTAAATGTTGGTAATGCTTTTCCATCTGGCCCTACAAGTACTCCTGCACTGTTTTTGGTATATCCTATAGACGCAAGTAATTTCTGTGCCTCTTGTGGATTGTAACTGCAAAGATATGCATCTTCTGATGCCAAACTCGTGTCATACCATTGAGATTGTTGTGCAGGTATTATCTGTGTTTGGCTTATATTATATCCACCTGTTCCCCAATACGCTCTGTCTTCAAGTAATTTTTTGTCTATGGCCAGATCAATCGCTTTTCTGAAAATAGCATTGTTAAAAGGAGATTTTGCATCATTCATCAAGAGAATATTTGAAGAGTATGTTGGCCAGAACATGAGATTATTCTGAGGATCTTTGTTAATCCAAGTACGAATAGGATCGGCGATCGCGATATCATTTTGATCTGTTTCTCCCTTTAGCATCTGTAAAAATGCCGCTTCATTTGAGACACTACCTATCATTCTTATTCCATCGATGTAAGGTCTACCTTTCATCCAGTAATTTGGATTCTTTGAAAAATATTCCGTATTGTTTGCAACGCTATAGCTCGTTCTCAAAAATGGTCCTGTTCCGACGGGATTATCTGAATTCATGAAAGTGGTAGGATCATCTACTTTAGACCAAATACTTTCAGGTACTATGCGGGTACGCAATATGTAATAATACATTGGCACATCTGGTTTTGAGAATGTGAATATTACTTCATCACCACTTGCTTCCACGCTTTGAAGGCCAGAGATGTCCGACCATATTCCATTAGCGTCAAGAGCGGGATATTTTTTAAGCAGATTAAATGTAAAGACCACATCATTAGGTGTGAATGGAACTCCATTGTTCCATTTAACATCCTTTCGAATCGTGACAACCATCTTAAGGTTATTATCTTCCCATCTGTATGAGGTAGCGAGTAAAGGTGTCACACCTCCATTTAATGGATTGACGTACATCAACGGTTCATACACAAAAACTGTTCCAGGATCAGCAGAACCTGAAAACAATAAAAAAGGGTTGAAGTTTGCCGCCATATAAGTGGGGGCACTTCCACCAAGATTTACAATGCCGCCGTATTTAACATTCGATCCCCAGTTAAGAATTCCAGGACCATATTCTGAAGGTTGAGGATAAACGGCTTGACCTAATGCAGAAATACTCAATACGAGTATTGATGTCAATATCACGCTAAAAATTAAAAATCTTCCCTGTTTCATAAATTTTTCCTCCCTTTTGAAACTTCACGAGTAATGCTTCTTTAATTCCAAATTCCATTCTTGAGAAAGCAGATCATCAACAAGTTCTTTGGCCTGTTCATACGTTTTTGTCCTGTGATCCTCTGCAAGGCCAAGGATCAAACTCTGCTTGTCTCCATCTTTGAATGACTGAAGCACCCATTCCATTCTTTGCCATCTTGGCATCATGATATGAATCATGACTCTTGAAGGCAATTTACCTATCTTTTCATTTGATATACCTTTACCGTCAACTCTCACAGGAATTTCTACCATCACATCATCAGGTAAGCCTTCTATTGATCCATTGTTTGGCACATTTAATATAAGCCTTGATGCTTTACCAGTTGTTATGGATTCTATAAATGGGATCAACGCTTCCTGACTTTTTTCAGGAGGAAAGGCATCGGTTATTCTGAAATCAGGATTTGCATAAACCTTTTTTAATTCGTCTGCCCTTTCTTTTAGGTGGTAAAGGTACATCGTCCAGCCGACTTCCGAATCTGGCCCACCTGCTGCAAACCATCTTTCTTTCGTTTTCAAATCTGTATGAAACCACCATGGTGAGACGCTCCTCGTCGTATCTCCGAGTGGAAATGTACCGTAGAGTCTGTACATTTCAACTGCCGCACGTGACATCTGATCATTCCAAGGTTGAGCGAAATACTCATCGCTTCTCCAGTAATTTTCCGAATCTTCTGCTATCCATTTGTCTATTAATGGATACGCATCTTTCCCTTTATAAAGAAATTTTGTCAACCACACGCAATGGTTGAACCCTCCGACTTGCACTTCAACATCTTTTTCATCGATGTTTAGCACCTTCAACAGTTTTTTGTATGCCAAGGATCCATCGCAAATACCAACAGTTTTTATTCCAGCATATCTATGAACGGCGGTTGTTCCTTCGAAGACCGGATTGGCAACTTGCAAATACCATGCATTCGGACATGTCTTTGACATATCCTTTGCAAGATCCAAAAAGAAATTCAACTGTCTGTAAGCGGCAAATCCTCCGTAGTAATCACTTACCTTATCATCTACGCCTCTGTAATATCCGTGTGATTCACTTATCTGCCTTTCATCTTCCATGAATCTGTATCCATCTACTTTTACGGCATTTATGACGAAATCTGACCCATCAAGTGCTTTTTTCCTATCAATAGTTTTTTCAACTTTGAGATTTGCTTTAACTTCCTTTATGTATCTTGTCGCAAGGTCATAACTCATGTTCAATCGTTTCTCGTCTATATCCATGAGCATAACGGTTGAACCTGCCAATGCTTTCGTTAAACTTAGATCGCGGATTACCATCATCGACCATACAACACTTCCAGCACCTATCAAAGATATCTTTACCATCTTTCTCCTCCTTATACTTCAGTATAAAATCCATATTTTCGATCATAATTTTTGTAAGAAATTTTCCTTATAAACTCTTTTGCACTTATGGCAAGTGCCCCATTTACCACTGCCAGATCTTTTTTCATCGATTTTTCAAGGTTAACTCCGGGAATCATTCTAAGATTTCTAATTATGTCATCGTATAAATTTTCCACATCTCCAGCAAGTATTATTTTTGATGGATCAAATAGCATTATCAGATCATTTAAAACAGATAACACCACTTGAATCTTTTTTGATGGTTCAGAATGCCCAAAATAAGATTCAAAAGTTTCGTCGCTACCGTTGAAGATTGGAATCCATCTTCCTATTTCTCCAGCTTTACCGTGATCACCCTTGTAAAGTTTTCCATTGATCACAACACCTGCGCCTATTCCTCGACCAAAATACAAAGCGATAAGACTTTCATCGGTCATTTTCCTGTCGGTGTATTCGCCAACTGCCAAAGCATTCGCGTCGTTTTCAAAGATGACTTTACAATTCGAAAAAAAATTGTGAAAATCGGGGCTAAAAAAGTTATCGTAAAAGACATCTTTCCATTCAAGAGGAAAATCGCCTGCTATTGAATGTGCTTCACTGTCAATGACACCTGCCACGGCTACCGTTAGCGCTTCAAGATCCTTTGGGGAGAATTGGTTATTTGCGACGTAATCGAGTAATTTTTCGGTTATTTTCTTCGATAATTCAGATGCCGCTTTGCAATCAAAAGGGACTTTCTCGACAATTAAAGGAGTTCTGTTCAAAGTTGAGATAGCGATGACAAAAAAGTCTCTTTCAATTTGAATGCCAGCGATTTTCCTTGCCGAATAATTAAGAAATATTCTTTCTGCTCTTCTGCCACCTATGGATTTATCTTTTCCTTTTATTGATAATAGATCATTCATGTAAGGTTGAATTACCCTTAACACGGTTGGCAAACTCAAATTTAATTCCTTTGATAGCGCAGTTCTTGTCATAACGCCTCTTCTGTAAAGCAGATCGAGAACTCTGAATGAATTTTGTTCTCTCAGCGCAGACACACTTGCTTTTTCAAATGTCAATTTTAAAAACTTCCTTTCTTACAGCATGAAATTTAATTTACTAAATGATAAAATTTATTTAGTCGCATGTCAAAACCGTTTTACAATTGTTTTAAACGAATTTAAGTCAAATTTTGCCATTATACCTCATTATCTCGTCTCTACTCATGATTATTTGAGATATCTTCTTTTATCTGTTAAACATGCAAATTGATTTTTTATGATTTTTTATATATAATAAAATCACAAAAAATCAAATGGAGGATATCATGTTGGCAATAGAAAGACGACAGAGAATAATTGAGTTGTTAAAAGAAAAAAAATATATTCCTGTATATGACTTGTCCAAAGAAATAAATGCTTCAATAGCAACGGTAAGACGCGATCTGAAAAAACTTGAAAGTGAAGGAATCCTATTGAAAATTCGTGGAGGTGCATCTCTGAGTGATCGTAGCAGAACTGAAATAACATTTCAAAAACGTATGAGTGTAAATGCGGAAGAGAAAAAAATGATAGCCCAAAAAGCAATCGAATTCATTCAGGATGGCAACATTATAATTTTAGATGCAGGGACGACGACATTTTTCATCGCCAAAGAGATCATCGAAATGAAAAAAGATGTGACCGTCATAACAAACAGTTTAATGATTGCTAAAGAAACCGCAAATCATCCTGATTTTGATGTGATCTTTATCGGAGGAAAATTTGACTGGCGAAACATGGCAACGATAGGAGCAACTGCTATAGACTTCGTTTCGAGTTTAAGCGTTGACGAGGCATTTATAGGGGCAAATGGTGTAGATGCAATTCATGGAGCAATGTCATTCGAGGAAGATAATGCCGTATTGAACAAAGTGATGGCAAACGTTGCTAAACGTGTTTTTGTTGTGGCAGATCACTCTAAAATAGGTAAGAGTGCATCCTTTACTTCTGTGCCACTCGAGAAGATGCATTCTTTAATAACTGATAGTTTATTTGAAACCGATGTGATTGACTTGCTCAAGGGTAAGAACGTGCAAGTTGAGATAGCCAAATAAATTTTGTTTAGGAGGAAGAGTATATGAAAGTTTTGATTTTATCTGCTGGGGTAGGATCGAAAATATGGCCATATTCCGATACAATGGCAAAAAGTACTATACCAATTGCAAACAAACCTTTGATTTCAATACTTGTTGATGAACTCGAGAAAATTTCAAAAGCAGAGATTTATGTCATTACAGGATATTTCAAAGAGGATATAAAATATGCCTTAAAAGATAAAAAAAACATAAAATTCATAGAGCAAAAAAAGCAAGAAGGAACTGCTGAAGCCGTAAATGAAGCGATTGAAATTATCGGTAAAACAGATGATTTATTGATCGTTTATGGTGATATCTTAATCAGTCCTCGAGACCTTGAATCTTTCATAGAAGAAACACGAAATTCAAGATTGCTTGCGCTCGTTGAACCTCTTACATATGAAAGGCCTCAAGATTGGATATGTGCTGATCTTAGTGAGAAGAAAGAAATAATTTCGATAAAAGGACATGCCAGAGAAGCGACACACAGATTATGTGGTGTGTATTTTGTTGGGAAAGAATTCTTATCCTACATCGAAAAAACTCCCGCGATCATGAGAAGTGTTCCGGTTGGAGGAATGCCACCAAAAGAGTTGGAACTTGCCCAAACTTTTCAAATGATGATTGAAGATGCACTTGAAGTTAAAGGTATTGAAGTGAAGGACTTTTTCGTTGACATTGACAAACCATGGCACATTCTCGAAGCAAATAGAAAATATATAAAGTTCTTGACGGAATCAATCGATAAGGATGTAATTCCTTCATCTTCTTCTGTCTCAAAAGACGCTCATATTGAAGGGCACATCGTGCTCGGTGAAAATTCTCAAATAGGTCCAAGAGTTGTTGTAATGGGAAATTTGATTGTCGGAAAGAACACAACAATTACAAATGGGGCTATTTTCACAGGAGCGGCAGTTGTGGGAGACAATTGTTTCATATACAATTATCCACAGATTAGTTCATATACTTCTATCGGAAAAGGATGTCATATTGGACACTGTGCTGAAATAGAAGGAGTTTTCTTTGATGGGGTTTATGTTGTACATTACTCTGAACTTTATGGTGTTTTTGGGTATTCGGTGGACATAGGAGCAGCGACAGTTTGTGGAACTTTAAGATTTGATGATCTTGAAACGCACCACAAGATCAAAGGAAGGCATGAAAAACCATTAACTGATGCGGATGCAACGTACATCGGAAGTTTTTCAAGAACAGGGGTAAACGCCATAACCATGCCAGGCACGAAGATTGGTTCTTACAGTTTAGTGGGTCCTGGTGTGATAGTGTACGAAGATATACCTTCACATACAATAGTACTTGCCAAGCAAGATGTAACTAAAAATCCTTGGGGATCTGAAAGATATGGGTGGTAAAAGAAGGGAAGCTGTTAAGATGGAATACTTAGATACCGTGATTGAAAGTCTTAGGCATGTTGATAAACAAAAAGAAAAATTTGATGAAGCAATTGCAATAATTGAAAATTCATTAAAATCAAATGGTTTAATTTACGTTTTCGGCACAGGACATTCTCATATGTTGGCCGAAGAAATTTTTTACAGGGCAGGTGGGCTTGCCACCGTTTATCCTATTCTGATCGATGAATTGATGCTTCACCGAAAGGCCTCTTTATCATCGAAACTTGAAAGAGTAGAGGGATATATAAACGAGATTCTCGACGAATATGATCTGACCTCTTCTGATGTGTTTATAGTCATATCAAATTCTGGAATAAATGCCGTGCCTGTTGAGGCAGCGTTGTACGCAAAATCACGGGGATGCAAAATCATAGTGATAACTTCTTTAAACCATTCAATGGATTCGAAGCCGAGAAATTCAAAAAATTTACATCTTTACGAAATTGGTGATGTCGTACTGGACAACGGTGCACCAAAAGGTGATGCAGCCATGGATATGAATGGAAAGAAAATGGGACCAATCTCGACTATAACTGGTGCTTTTATTCTTAATTCGTTGATAATTAAAACGGCCGAGAAATTGGAAAAAGAAGGTATTGAACTTCCGATTTTTTTAAGCGCGAATGTGGAGAATGGCGATGAGATAAACGCAAAAATCCTTGAAAATTATAAAAAGCGGGTGCCAATTTTATGATTATAAAAGTTAAGGAAAAGAATTAAGATGAACGAATATAACGTGAAAGTCTATGGTGCAAGAGGAAACGGAATAAACGTAGATACAGAATTTGTGAATAAAGCAATAAATGAATGTAATTCATCTGGTGGAGGAATTGTTTATTTTCCTGCAGGTGTTTACCTTCTTGGATCAGTCAGACTTAAAAGTAATGTGGAATTATACTTTGAATCGGGAGCCATTTTAAAGGCGATGAAGAATTACGATGTTGATGGGCTATTAACGGATTTTGATCCATACGAAGATATTTCATACAAACTTTATCAAGATCCATCCCACAGCTATTTTCATCATAGTCTCATTTGGGGTGAAAATCTTGAGAATGTTTCAATTCGTGGAAAAGGCATGATCGACATGAATGGAAACTGGGAAATGTACGAAGAAACTCAGAAAAAGGTCAAAAAACTTATGGACGATGGATTGTCATATCAAGCGATCTCCAAACGACTCAATCTTTCTGCTTCGATAACTGAACACGTGCTCAAATATGGTTTTCGAGGGCCAAAAGCCATCGCCCTGAAAAAATGTAAATTTGTAAGCATAAAAGATGTAAAAGTAGAAAACTCGACTGACATAGCAATTCTTCTTACAGGATGTGAAAACGTGAAAATAAGCGATGTTACCATCAACACATATATAGATGGCATAAATTTAGATGGATGCAAGAACGCGATCATTTCAAATTGCCAAATTAATTCCGGAGACGATTCAATAGCCCTAAAAAGTTCCTATGCTCTTAATGAATTGTTAGCATGTGAGAATGTGAACATAACGCATTGTATCGTCAGAAGCCAATGTCTTGGAATAAAAGTTGGAACAGAATCAAATGGTGGCTTCAACGATATCTCTATTTCTGATTGTGTAATTCACGATACACTGCTTGGAGGATTGGGAATTGAAGAGGTAGACGGAGGGACTCTTGAGAACATAATGATTTCAAACATTTTGATGAATAACGTTGAGGCTCCTTTGTTCATAAGATTGGGAAATAGAGCGAATGGACCGAAATCAAGGGCTGGAAAATTGCGGAATATATCTGTAAGTAACATCATGGCGGTAATTAAGAAACCAGATTTACTTTATCCAGAACTTGGTGAATTACCTGAACAAAGTTGGCTTAAAAAGTATTATGATAATCCCTTACCTATGGCTTCATCTGTGAGTGGAATAGAAGGATATCCAGTTGAAGATATAACTTTGAGGAACATAACATTGATGCAGAAAACAAGGGGGTATGGAATGAAAAGTATCCATTTTCACGTTGAAGATAATCCTAAATCTTATCCCAATCCAGATCTTTTCGGTACGTTACCTTCATATGGCATTTATTTAAGGCATGTAAAACGAGTTAAGATGATCGACGTTGATATCTCTTATGAGGAAAAAGAACAGAGGCCTGCTATCTTCTTTGACGATGTCAAAGAAGTGGAAATACATGAAATGAGATTGAAATAGTGTTTGTTTATCAGCAAATTTTGCACAGGGAGGTGTAAGATAATGAAAAAAGTAGTGGTTTCAATAATTTTTTCCATCTTGCTTTTAGTGGTGTTTATGTTCGGTGAGAACATAAAATACGGCGGAGTGGTAAATATAGGCGGCAGTGCTCCAGACAGTGTAGCAGCTAATTTCAATCCTTTTTCTCCAAACGCGGATCAAGTGCTTGGTTTCGTTTATGAACCGTTGATGTATGTAAATTCCTTGAATGGGGCTATAACGCCCATGCTTGCGACGTCTTACAAATGGGAGAACAACAACCTCGAGATGGTTGTCACAATTCGAAAGGGCGTTAAATGGAATGACGGCGTGCCTTTCACACCTCAAGATGTAGTATTTACCTTTAATCTTATGAAAAAATATCCAGCCTTTGATACATTTGGCGTGTGGTCATCCGGTCTTCAAAGTGTTGATGCCACTGGAGACAATGTTGTATTTACATTTTCAAAACCAAATGTACCAATGTACTTTTTCATACTAAGACAATTCATAGTGCCAGAACATATTTGGTCTAAAGTGCAAGACCCAACAACTTTTGTGAACGCAGATAATCCTGTAGGAACGGGACCATTTTTGAGAACGAGTTATGATGTTGCAAACAACACGGAATATTTTTCAAAGAATCCAAACTACTGGTGGAATGGCAGACCTTACATCGATGGAATAAGAGTAATAGGTGCTGCTGATGATCAAACGGCATTTTTGCAGTTGCTTAAGGGAGAACTTGACATGGTTGATGATACACCTGCAAATCCTCTTCAAACGTGGGTTGCAAAAGATCCACAAAACAATCTCATGTTTTGGCCAGTAAGTTATGCAAATATCTTAGTTACCAACGATGCAAAGCCACCCTTTGATAACGCTACTTTCAGAAAAGCGATTGATCTGGCCATAGACAAAAAATTACTTGAAGATAGAGCGTATTGGGGAACAGGTGGATATGATATAAGTCAAACACAAATACCGCCTATCCAAAGGCCTCAATGGTACGATACAAGTTTGGCATCAGAAGATGCATATCTGTGTAGTTACAATCCACAAGAGGCACAGAAATTACTTGCGTCTATAGGATATACGAAAAATAGTGCGGGCGTACTTGTAGGACCAGATGGGAAACCCTTGCCAACTTTCGGAATACTCGTTGGTGCTGGATGGACAGATTATATAACAATGGCTCAAAATATCTCTTATGAACTCAAAGCAATAGGAATAAATACGAATATAATCCAACAAGGATGGAATACTTACATGTCGTCACTCGAAACAGGAAATTTTGATATGGCCATAACATGGTCTACTTCTGGTGTACCGTCACCTTACTATAACTATTATTCACAATTTTCTCCTGTGTTCTCAGCACCGCTCGGTCAATCTGCCATCTCTGACTATTCAAGATACACTAATCCGATTATAACAAAAGCGTTAGATGAGTTCGCAACTTCATCCGATCTTGAGGTTCAAAAACAGGCGATGTACACTGTAGAAAAAATTATACTTGAAGATTTACCCGTCATCGTGCTTACAAACAGAACGGGATTCGACCTTTACAGTCAAAAAAGATTTGTCGGTTGGCCAACTATTCAAAATCCTTACAGTAATGGTATGAATAACACATCAATGGG
>JAVRKN010000033.1:0-12362 GCA_031962405.1 Athalassotoga sp.
TTTTGCTGATCACTACTCACGCTTTACCCTTTCTATTATCTCTGACAATCTCGCCTTCAACTGTTCGCCACTTTTCATATCCTTCAAAGTGTAAAGGCCCGTTTTTATCTCCTCTTCGCCTATGACGACGGCATATCTTGCATTTTCCTTTGAAGCATGAGAAAATTGGCCTTTGAGATTTCTTCCCATAACATCGACATCAACCTTAAAGTAATTTGAAAGCGCGTTGGCAACTTTCAAAGCCTCGATTTTTTGCTCTTCATCTACTGATATGACATAGATATCCAAACCTTCAGTTTTGGGAATTTTCCCTTCTTCGTTGAGTGCAAGGATCAACCTTTCAATTCCAAAGGCAAAGCCTATTGCCGGGGTCTTTGATCCTCCCAATTCTTCTATAAGTCCATCGTAGCGACCTCCGCCGCCTATCGCATCTTGTGCTCCAAGTGAAGGGTATTTGAACTCGAAGACCGTTCGTGTGTAATAATCAAGTCCTCTTACGATCGAAGGATCGACTTCATATTCTATTTCCATATCATCAAGGTACTTTCTGAGTCTATCAAAATGCGCTTTACAATCATCGCACAGATAATCAGTTATTTTGGGTGCATTTTCTGCATATTTTGCGTCCTTTTTGCAGTCAAGAAGTCTCAATACATTCCTATCATATCTCACCTTGCAATCATCGCACAAATCGTTGAGGAAAGGCTTGTAATATGCCTTCAGCGCTTCAACGTAAGTGGGTCTGCACTTTTCATCTCCAGTCGAATTTATCTTGAGTTTGAACTTGTTCAGACCTATCGATTTGAGCATTTCAACCGCAATAAGGATTATCATGGCATCAGAGATTGGCAATGGCGAGCCTATGAGTTCAACTCCAAATTGGTGAAATTGCCTCATTCTTCCGGCCTGAGGGCGTTCATACCTAAACATTGGGCCATAATAGAAAAATTTTTGAGGCAGGCCCTTTGAAAATAAATTATTTTCTATGAAAGCACGCATAACTGGGGCTGTCCCTTCTGGCCTGAGGGTTATGGATCTGCCACCCTTGTCTTCGAAGGTGTACATCTCCTTTTGGACTATGTCAGTCTCATTTCCAACGCTCCTGTCAAACAATTCAGTTGCCTCAAAAATGGGAGTTCTTATCTCAACAAAGCCAAAATTTAGAACAACTTTTTTTAGACTTTCCTCCAGCCATTCCCATACTTTTGAATCTTCAATTATGTCATTCGTGCCCTTTATTCTTGATATCACATCATTCCTCCTTCAAAGATTCGTACGTACTTACACGCCTTCTGACATTATTTCATCGTATGTCTTTTTCAAAACCCTTATATCATCCCAAGTTAAAGCTTTTGGAGAGCCTGGCTCTTTAGACTGATTTCTCAAAAGATAACTTGGATGAAACATGGGAAAGATTCTTATGTTTCCCTTCCATTCAAAAAATTTCCCGCGAGATTCCGTTATGGATCCGCTCATAAAAAAGTTAAGTGCAGTCGCTCCAAGTGGAACTATTATTTTGGGATCTATTATGGCAATCTGGGCCATTAAAAAATGTGAGCACGCAAGGATCTCTTCTGAAGATGGTACCCTGTTTTGTGGCGGTCTGCATTTCACAACGTTTGTTATGTAAAGTTCTTTTCTTACAAAACCAGCAGATTCAAGAATTTTATCGAAAAGTTGGCCAGCTTTACCCACAAAAGGTCTTCCCGAAAGGTCTTCTTCCTCTCCAGGTCCCTCCCCGACAAAGATTATCGGTGAATGAATGTTGCCTTCTCCGGGCACAACTTTTGTTCTTGTTTGACTCAACGGACACGCGGTACAAATCGAAATTTTTTCTTCAACAACTTTCATCAATTTTTCGTCTTTTTTGTCCTCTCTCATTTTAACCTCCCACTCAAAATTTTACCATAATGTATGATATAATTTAAAAGAGATGATACAAATGAAATTGCTTTTTTTCATTTTGATGTTGGTAGGGAGTGCTTTTATGGCCTTTTCATCTCCATGGGCTTTGGTTCTAACCGGTGGCGGAGCGCGAGGAGCTTACGAAGCCGGAGCTCTCAAAGCAATAACCCAGTTAGGCCTTGACGTAAAAGGTGTTTATGGTACCTCTGTGGGAGCCTTAAATGGAGTCTTTTACTGTCAGGGAGAAACCGAAAAACTTTACAAGATATGGCAGGATCTTTCTTTCTCAGACGTTATGACGGTAAATGCTTCCTCCACTAATACCACCAGAGTGTATCTTCACGTGGCGCGAGAGATACTTTCTTTTCATCTTTTAAATGTAAAACCTTTGACCGAAATGGTAAAAGAGAATCTTGATGAGAATAAGATCAGAGAGAGTGGGATAGATTTTGGCCTTGTAACTTACGATCTTTCAAAGTTTTCTCCGGTAGAATTGTACCTTTCTCAAATTCCAAAGGGAGATCTTTTGGATTACGTGCTCGCAAGTGCGAATTATCCGATCTTTCAAAGACAGGTTATAAACGGTCAGACTTACATAGATGGCGGAGTTTACAACAACGCGCCGGTGAACATGGCTCTCGAAAAAGGGTTCAAGAAAATTTTACTCATAGATGTTTCCGATATCCCCTTTTTCCTCCCAACAATACCAAAAGATGTTGAACTAAAGACGATAACGCCCTCTGGGACGATAGGAAGTGCCATGGATTTCAATCCCGTTGATGAACGTCGATGGGAAGAGATGGGATATCTTGACACGCTAAAGGCCTTTGGAAAATTCGTTGGACAGAATTATTACATATATCCACCCAAATCGCCGATAATCATTGATGCTTTACTTTCAATGGATGCGACAGAACTTTCTAAAGTCGCAGAAATTCTTGATTTAAATGTCGAAGGGTATTCACACGACTTTGCCGTTTACGGAATCTTACTTCCCAAGATTCTCCAGACAGTCAAGGCTACATCTTTCGATACGTTAAACATAAAATTACTCGAAATGGCCGCAAGTACACTCGAGGTGAATAGACTGGTCCCTTACACTCAGCGCGAACTTGTAAAGGCGATAGCAGAAAAGAATCAAAAATTAAGAACAAGTTTTTTATTCTTTCAAATAAACGAAAATGCCGTCGTTGAAAGTGTAAGAGAGATATGTAGATTCGTGATATCGAGTGGAATGAGGTGTTAAAGGGAGAGCGATGTGAATGTTTAAAATTTACATGGGATCCATTCTTTCGTCTACCGAATTCACAAAGTTCGATCTCGGTATAACTTCGGATCTTACGCTCTCGACGATCGGTAGATGGCTAAAGGTAGATAACAATGGCATTGTTTTTGACGATTCAAATTTCACCATTTTTCAAAGAAGATGGCGTGTTCCAGTGACATTGGACGAACTTGTTTTTGAAACGTCAACTTTGAAGGTCGGAGCGCTTTACAACGACGAACTCAGAATGCGTGCCCTCCTCTTGAAAATTGCTGAGATGAAGATAGATCTAATCGTTGGATATCTTAAAAGTCAAAGTTACAATCCCTACGAACTCATAGCAAGCGGATGGGGATGCGCCCAAACTACTGGGATTCCAACGATTATCGTGAATGTAACGCCACCAAATAACGTTAATTATTCTTTTTTCCTGAAGATGAGCGAATTTAACGATGGCATGATAGTGCTTTCCGATAGATACACAATGGTCAATCTTTCGATGGAAAAAAAGGAATACACTCAAAATAACAAGGGACAGGCAGAAAAATGATCTTTGGAAGGATTCTAAATTTTTTTAGATCTTTATTCTTCAAGAAAAAAACAAATGCTTTTTTTAACCGCACAATTCAGATCGAATCGAACGCTTTTGAATACGTTGGGGTTGTACAGTTTCAGCACCAAAACTTCAAAAATGCCAAAGATTTTCATGCCAAAGTTTTATCAAATGTGGAAATCGCAAAAATGGAAGGAGCCCAACTCGTGCTTTTTCCCGCTGGAATGAATATAGAACTTTATTCTTTACCAGAAGAAAATCTTTCCGAAAATCAAATATCAAAAATAGAAGATGAGTGTTTAAAGATATTTTCCAACGTTGCTTCAACTGAAAAAATATACTTGGGATACGCCGATTTAGTTAAAGGTAGGAAGATATGCCATCTTTTAAACAGCAATGGTAAATTACTGGATGGAAATATCTTCACGATTTACAACGTGAAGGTTGCTTTCATGGACGATGATATAAATGAAGACGTCGATCTCATCTTAAACCCATGCATTGTAAAGAAATGGATTGGAGATTATGAGTCATTCGGCCATGCGTGGCTTTATTCGCAACAAGAATACGTTTATTCCATGGAAAGTTACATGGTCGGAGATCATTTCATTGGGCAAAGCGGAATTTATGCGCCGATAGAGGCAACGGAATCCATGAGCGGTATAATAAGACAAGCACAAAGCAAACTTCTTGAAGAAATTCTTGTTTCTAAAATAGATTTTTCTGACCTTGAGATCGCAAAAAGCAGAAAAAACGCCAATAAAAGTGAATACGCAAGATTGATCGAAAACAAATGAATCTGGAGGTGTATTAGATGAAAAAGAGATTTTCCTACGAAAAATTACCAGAAGAGGAGATAAAAAGGCTAAAAATGCTTGGAAAAATTTGCCGTGGAGACATAATAAAAATGACGACAGTTGCAGATTCAGGTCATCCCGGAGGATCGATGAGTTCGATAGACATATACCTTACAGTCTTTTCAAATGCAAATATAGATCCAAAGGATCCGTGGAATCCTTTAAGGGACAGGATTATCGTAAGTCATGGTCACACCTCTCCCGGAGTTTATTCAGCACTTGGAGAACTTGGATTTTTCAACATCGAAGATGCCATAACGGGTTTCAGATACTATGATTCTCCATTCGAAGGCCACGTGACAAGGGGCATACCAGGTGTCGAATGGACAACTGGAAACCTTGGCCAAGGGTTGAGCGCTGCATGCGGTATGGCACTCGCCGCGAAGATACAAAACCTTGATTATCACGTTTTTGCCCTCATGAGCGATGCAGAACAGGCCAAGGGTCAGGTGGCAGAGGCGAGGAGATTTGCAAAAAAATTCGGCCTTTCAAATTTAACGGTTGTGATAGATTACAACGATGCACAGATAAGTGGGCATGCACGCAACGTCATGTTTGTTGATATAAAAGCCGGTTACGAATCTGATGGTTGGAGAACCATCGAAGTTGATGGTCACGATTACGTTCAACTTTACGATGCCATAAAATACGCGATTGAGAACCAGGATAAGCCAACTGCGATTATAGGTAGAACGATCATGGGAAAGGGAGTTTCTTTCATGGAGGACAACGTTGAATACCATGGAAAAGCGCTTTCCCTTGAACAGGCAGACAAGGCTTTGAAAGAACTTGGCGTTGAAAATGACATTCAAAAGTACATCGAAAGGCGTAAGACCTTTTCGATGCCGCATTTTGATGTAAAGCCCTACACTGTTAAGATCGATACTGGCGAAAAGAGAGTTTACAAATCAGGTGAATCTGTGGCAAATCGCGATGCTTTTGGTCGTGCCCTCGCTGACATAGGACTCGCAAATTCCAAATCGCCGATCAACACGCCCATAGCCGTTATAGACTGCGACCTCAAGCCTTCCACAAAAACAGATCTTTTCGAACACGTCGCGCCAGATCTTTTCTTTCAGGCGGGCGTTCAAGAACACAATGCCGCAACGGTTGCAGGATCTCTTTCAAGCCAGGGCGTAGTAACATTCTTTGGAGATTTTGGTGTCTTTGGCATAGATGAAACTTACAATCAGCAAAGGTTAAATGACATAAACCACACCAATTTAAAATTGATAGTCACACACGTTGGAACAGACGTTGGAGAAGACGGTAAAACCCATCATTGCGTTGATTACATTGGTGGCTTGAGAAACATATACAATTTCAAACTTATCGTGCCTCAAGATGGAAATCAAACTGATAGGGCCGTAAGATTCATGGCAAAAGCCTGGGGAAATTACGCCATGGCAGTTGGCAGATCGAAAATTCCCATCATAACTAAGGTTAACGGTGAGCCATTCTTCGACGAAAAATACGAATTTATCTACGGTGAATGCGATCTTTTTAGAAAAGGTGAAGATGTAACGATCTTCTCGACGGGGCAAACGTCTCACATCGCCGTCAAAGCTGCCGATGAGCTTCTCAAAGAGGGAATTAAAGTGACGGTTATTGGCGTACCGACTCCATTTGAATTGCCAAAATGGATCTCTTCTTACATATCTTCAAAACACGTCTTAACCTTTGAAGATCACAACGCTAAGACGGGACTGGGAAGTGTAATCTCTGAATTTGCCATTGACAATCGTGCTTATCCAAAAAGTTTCACGAAAATAGGACTTTTCGATTACACAAGATCTGGTCTCGCAAAAGATCTTTACAGGATAGAAGGTTTGGACGCCGATTCTCTCAAATCAAAGATAAAGGAGATTCTCAAATGAAGATCTTGCTTCACATCTGCTGTGCGCCAGATGCCACCACGGCATACAAAAGGCTTTCTAAATCTGACGAAGTGGTTGGATATTTTTTCAACCCCAACATTCATCCTTACGAAGAATATTTGAAAAGGCGTAAGGCAGTTGAAAAACTTTCAAACCTTTGGAATTTTGATGTCATCTACCCAGAATACGATCCCGAAAAATGGTTTAAAAGCGTCAGAAGCCTTGAAGATCTTCCCGAAGGATCCATGAGATGCAAAGCATGCATAGCCTTAAGGTTAAGGCAAACGGCCATCTTTGCCAAAGAAAATGGTTTCGATGCCTTCGCCACATCTCTTACAACAAGCCCGCACAAGGATGTGAATTTCATAAATGAAATAGGGGAAAAACTTTCCAAAAAAGTTGGTACCGTGTACATCAAAAGTGCTTTCAGAAAAGAAAATGGTTTTTTGGAAAGCGTAAACTATTGCAAAACTTTGGGAATTTACAGGCAAAATTATTGTGGCTGTGTTTTCAGCCTTCCAAAGGTCAAGGTGTGATATGGAAATATGGAATGAGATCGGAACAAGGCTGCTTGATCTTTTCAACGGAGACGTTATTTGCACCGACAAAGAAGGTGTTCCAAAATTCTCCACAATGGGCCTTTCTTCCGATCTTTCTCAAGCCGTTTCAGTTGCAATAAAGACAGGCGTAAGGGTGGGCCTTACGCACGATCAAAAGCATGTGCTGGTTATCCCTTTTAATTTTCCCAACTTTAAAGGATGCGTACTTTTGATTGGATACGAATTTTCCGAAGAAACGTTGGCCATCTTCGTTCAAAATATTTTAGAGGAATTTGCAAAAACAACAGATGGTTATCAAGAAGAATCGATTCCAATAGAGATAAAAAACGCTTTTAACGGCTTAAGCAAGCCTGTTTTGTGTGCTGCAAAACCTGATCAAATTGACAGCATTCAATTAAGGGGAGAAATGGCCAAATTGGGTGGTAGGTTTGTGAAGCATCTGGAATCGGGAGAAGATTTTTTCGTGTTTGATGGAATTCCAGAAAAGGCACCAAAGGGCTGCAAAATAGGTCTTTCCGTTGATCCAACGCCTGAAATAGCGTATCATCAATCGATAGTGGCGCTACATTACGGATCTGATCCATCCGGCTTATCTGACTATTCAAAGCTTTCCCCAGCCCTTTTAATTAGAGATGTCATAGAAAATAAAGAGATTAAAAAGGCCGTGATGGAAAAGCTCGAAAGATATCCTGAACTTTTGCAGACTTTGAAAATTTTCTTTGAAAATGACGCAAGCCCAGTAAAAACTTCAAAGGTTATGAAAATACACCGGAATACCATTCTCAACAGGCTCAACAAAATAAGGGACATAACGTATCTTGATCCAAAAGTTTTCAAAGATAGCATCATACTTTATTTGATGGTCATGAATTCGGAGGAAAATTTCCTTGAATGAAAAAATCGTGCATGTAGTAGGTGGCGGGCTTGCCGGTAGTGAGGCGGCCTATCAAATAGCGCAAGGTGGTTATAGAGTTATCATCCATGAGATGAGGCCTTTTGTTGAAACGGGCGTACACAAAACTGGCAAATTTGCCGAACTTGTCTGTTCAAATTCTTTGAAATCGCTCGATCTTAAAAATGCCTCTGGACTTCTCAAAAAAGAACTAATAGATCTTGATTCTTTTGTTTTGAAAACGGCGTACAAACACGCTATACCCGGTGGAAAAGCACTCGTCGTTGATAGAGAAAGTTTTTCCGAAGAGATAACTTCTGTCATTGAGACGCACTCTAAAATAGAAGTTAGAAGGGAAGAGATCGCCGAAATTCCAGAGAATGATCTTTGGATCATCGCCACTGGACCGGCCACTTCGGATAAACTCTACAAATGGATAACGGACAAATTCAAAACGGGAGCACATTTTTTTGATGCCGTTGCACCGATTGTCGAGGCCGAAAGTTTGGACATGTCAAAGATCTTTTTCGCGAATAGATACGAAGAAGGTGGAAAAGATTACCTTAATTCTCCAATGACAAAAGATGAATATCTTAACTTCAGAGAACAATTGATCAACGCAGAAGTTTTACCAATGCAAGGTTTCGACAAGAAGTTGCTTTTTTCAAGATGTCAACCGATTGAAGAAATAGCAAGATCCGGAGTAGACGCGATGAGATATGGCCCTTTAAGGCCTGTTGGGCTTAAAAAAGATGGCCTGAGACCGTATGCCGTTGTTCAGTTAAGGCGAGACAACTACGAGGGAACGCTTTTTAACATCGTAGGTTTTCAGACAAGACTTAAATGGCCAGAACAAGAGAGAGTCTTCAGAATGATTCCAGGACTTGAAAATGTTAAAATCGTAAGGTATGGCGTAATGCATGCCAACGTCTACATAGAACCCTTCAAAGTTACAGATGAATTTTTCAGATCGAAATCTATGCCAAACCTTTTCTTTGCCGGTCAAATAACTGGCGTTGAAGGGTACGTTGAATCGATCGCAACAGGTCTTTACGTCGGCAGAAACGTTGTTAGAATCTTAAATGGTTTGGCACCTGAAAGGTTTTCTTGCAACACGATGATCGGCGCGTTGATAGATTACGTAACAAAAAGTGAGGATTTACAACCGATGTATGCCAATTTCGGCATATTGAAGGACAAAATATACTGATTCAACTTTAAAAGTCGGATGTTCATTCATATGTTGCCGCTCCAGCATTTGCCCCGTCGGAATCTGTCCTCGCTAGCGCTGCGAAGGATTCCTCTGGGGCATCATGCTCTCCGCTAAGAGTCGGAATTTAAAGTTGGTTTAGTATATCTTGCCGCTCCAGCATGCGCCCCGAATCTGTCCTCGCAAGGTGCCAGATTCCTCTGGGGCATTATGATCTCTGATAAGATTCAGAATTTAAATTTGGTTTAGTATAAATGACAAGTGATGTAAGCATAGGGAGGGAAAATGAACGAAATTCCAGAAGAAATAAAGAAGCGTGCTGAAAAACTTAGAAAAGAAATAGAGTATCACAATTACAGATATTACACCCTTGATGATCCGGTAATCACAGATTACGAATATGACATGCTTTTGAAAGAACTTATAGATCTTGAGAACAAATATCCTGCACTCAAAACGCCCAACTCTCCAACGCAAAGAATAGGCGCAAAAATTCTCGATGGATTTTCACCCGTGAGGCATCCTTCCTTGATGTACAGCCTTGACAACATATATTCCTTTGAAGAATTGAAAGAATTTGACGAGAGAATAAAAAAGTTGATCGGACGCGATGAATTGGAATACGTGTGCGAGATGAAAATAGACGGCTTATCCATTCGACTTAAGTATGAAAAAGGTGAACTTGTTATGGCCGCAACGCGGGGCGACGGGGAAGTGGGAGAGAATGTCACCGACAACGCAAGAACGGTAAGAACTATTCCCTTGTTGCTCAACGAACCTATAGATGTTGAGGTACGTGGCGAGATATACATGTCCTTTACAGAGTTTAAAAAACTCAACCTTATAAGACAACACCAAGAACTGCCACTCTTTGCAAATCCTCGGAATGCCGCTGCTGGCACACTAAGGCAACTTGACACGTCAGAAGTTGCAAGAAGACACCTTGATTCATTCATATACACACTTGAAAACCCACGAAAATACGGGATTACAACACAATGGGATGCTCTGCAATTCATGAAAAAAATTGGGTTTAAAGTCAACGGCGAATCAAGAATTGCAAAAAATCTGGAAGAGGTAAAGGCATATCTCGAATGGTGCAGCAAAAGAAGAGAAGAGATAGATTATCCAATAGACGGAGTCGTTTTAAAGGTTAATTCTTTTGAATTGCAAGAAAACCTTGGTTTTACGGCCAAAGCACCACGATGGGCCATAGCGTACAAATTTCAAGCCGAACAGGTTAGAACGAAAATACTAAAAGTCACAGTGCAAGTTGGAAGAACTGGAACCTTAACGCCTGTGGCAGAATTAGAGCCTGTAAGGCTTGCCGGTACAACCGTAAAACGTGCTTCTTTACACAATTTTGATTACGTAAAAGAAAGAGATATCAGGGTTGGAGACACGGTTATAATAGAAAAAGCGGGAGAGATCATACCTCAAGTGGTCAAACCCATCGTTGAAGAGCGCAAAGGCGATGAAAAAAAGATAGAACCGCCATCGACATGTCCAATATGCGGCGGGCCAGTGGGAAAGATCGAGCCACAGGATGTAGCGTTAAGGTGTTTAAACCCTTACTGCCCTGCCAAGTTAGAAGCATGGATCGAAAATTTTGCATCAAGGAAAGCGATGGATATCCATGGGCTTGGGACTAAATTGATAAAGAAATTGATAGAAAGTGGCAGAATTAAAGATCCAGCAGATATTTACGGTTTAGACAAAGAATTCATCTCAAAGTTGGAAAAAATGGGTGAAAAATCGGCTCAAAATCTCATCGAAGAGATAGAAAAATCAAAAAGTCTTCCCTTTTACAGACTCATAACGGCAATAGGCATTCCGATGGTCGGAGAAACAACTGCAAGGCTTCTTGAAAAACGTTATCATAACATAGAAGAACTTCAAAATGCAAAAAAAGAAGACCTCATAAAGATAAATGGAATTGGAGAAAAAGTTGCCACTTCCATCGTTCAGTTCTTCTCACTCGACAGGACGAAAGAGATGATAGAAAAACTTAAATCTCATGGCGTAGGGACTGGAAGTGCGCCATCAACTTCTAAGATGCTTTCTGCGCTTTCTGGAAAACGCTTTGTCATAACTGGAACACTTTCAAAGCCAAGAGAAGAGATAAAACAACGCCTCCTTGAACTTGGAGGCATTGTTGGAGAAGATGTTTCGTCTAAAACCGATTACCTCGTTGTGGGTGAAAATCCAGGATCTAAACTCGACAAAGCAAAAAAATTGGGAATTAAGATCATCGATGAAAAACAGTTAGAAGAGATAATTTCTCAATCGTTAAAGACGAGTTCATAAGTAATTTCGGCCGATTTTCTAAGCATGGCCGATGCGCTGCAATACTTTGTTTGAGACAAATTTACGGCCTTTTCGGCATTTTCTTTTGGTACATTTCCGAAAAAAATGTATTTCAAATGGATGGATGTGTAAACTTTTGGATGCTCTTTAGCCTTTGTATAATCGATATCGATTTTGAAATCCCTCGGAGGTGTCTTCATCTTCTCCAAAATTGATATGACATCCATTGCCGTGCATCCTGCAAGCGCCGCAAGAAGTACCTCCATAGGCCTTGCTGCCGTATCTTCTCCGCCAACATCCGGCGAGGAATCCATCACAACTTCGTGATTTGACTCGGTATGTGCTGTGAATTTCATCTTTTTATTCCAGTTTAGAGTTAGCATTCTAAAACCTCCTGTGATTATGATTGACAACATTTTTTATTATATAATAAACTACTTTCAAAGCGCTATTTGCCATAGGCCATATGCTCTCCGCCATTACTTGCCACCCACTAATCCCTAATCTCTAATCTCTAATCTCTAATCTCTATTCCCTAATCTCTATGTGCTTCGGCAGGTACCCTCTCGATGTCTGGTCCTCGCTGCGCTGCGGAGGCCATCTCGAGGGCATCCTGCCCTCCGCCTTACCGCACACTAATCTCTATTCCCTAATGCCTATTCCCTGTCTTTGCTATATGCTATACGCCATAGGCTATATGCTGTTTTTGCCGATCACTCGTCACTGTATTTGCTATTCACCATATGCTATACGCCATAAGCCGTTCTGTAATGGGCTCCGGCAGGTACCCTCTCGATGTCTGGTCCTCGCTGGCGCTGCGGAGGCCATCTCGAGGGCATCCTGCCCTTCGCCATTACCGCCTACTAATCTCTAATGTCTAATCCCTAATTTCTAAAGTCTAATCTCTAATGCCTAATCTCTATTTGCTATTTGCCAT
>JAVRKN010000034.1:0-10227 GCA_031962405.1 Athalassotoga sp.
TCAAAACAACGAAAATTAAACGAAAAAGACTTTTTTTGGCCATTTTTTGGCTTTGATTTTAAGCAATGTTTAATGATAGATTATGAAAGATGATTCACTTATCTTATGAAAAATGATTCATATTACAGGAAGTGTGAAAATGGATGTTGGCATAAGTGGAATAGGCGTTTACATTCCCAACAATTTTTGGGATTCTCAAAAGATAGCGGAACTTTCCGATCTGCCTAAATGGGTTGTTGAAGAAAAACTTGGAATAAAGAGAAAGCCAATGCCCGGTCCTGAGGATCATCCTGCCCATATGGGCATCGAAGCGGCAAAAAAGGCCATTGAAATGGCGAAATGTGATGCGTCCGAAATAGACGTTGTGATATGGAATGGTTCACAACACAAAGATTATCCCATTTGGCTTGCGGGAACTTACGTTGCCGAGCAAATTGGCGCAAAGCAGGCCTGGTCTTTCGATATGGAAGCGGAATGTGGCAGCATGATGGTCGGTATGAAGATTGCAAAGAGTCTAATTCTTTCCGATCCTAAGATAAATACCGTCTTGCTTGTGAGTGGTTACAGAAATTGTGATTTCGTCAATTACAAAAATCCACGGACGAGGTTCATGTACGACTTGGGAGCAGGAGGAACTGCTATGGTTATAAAAAGAAATGCTCCCAACGCCATTCTTGAAACTGTTACTTTGACAGATGGGACCTTTTCAGAAGATGTTGTGGTTCCAATGGGAGGGACAAAGGAACCGGTTAACTGTGATGGACTTGCCAAGGGAAAAAATTATCTTGATGTTGTCAATCCAGATTCGATGAAAGAAAAACTTGATGCGATCTCGATGGAAAACTTCGTAAAGGTCATACGCATGTCAGTTGAGCAAAGTGGATACACCGTCTCTGACATAGATTATCTTGCCATATTGCACATGAAAAGATCGGCCCACGATGAGGTTTTAAAGAGGTTAAACCTTTCGAATGAAAAGACCATTTATCTTGAAAATTATGGACACATAGGTCAAAATGATCAGATACTCTCGCTCTCTTTGGGACTTGATAGTGGCAAGGTGAAAGACGGAGATGTGGTCGTTTTCGTAGGAGCCGGAATTGGTTACATCTGGTCTGCAACAACGATTGTCTGGGGAAGGAGAAAGGCGTATGGTTCGAGTCCCAACTTCTGAGAGAGGTTTAAGCACGTACAACAAAATAATCGAAAGATCAATCGAACTTTTTAAAGAAAAGGGATATCAAGAAGTCTCGGCCGCCATGATATCAAAGGCATCCAATATAGGCAATGCTTCATTTTACCAATACTTTGATTCTAAAGAGGATATCTTGCTTCAAATCGTTCGAGATCTTACAGATTCGTTCAAAAGAAAGATTCGTGAAGCGATGCTAAACGTTACCTCTTACGACGATGAAGAAAGATTTAGGGCATTTATAAGGGCATTCGTTGAGTTTGTCTCTGAGAAAATAAATGCGTATTCCGTCTTTAGAAATGCCGAATTCTTGTTTCCAAAAATCTCCATGGAATTCTATGATGGGCTTTACGATTTCTTATCGGAAGAATTTCTTGAAATCATGGATGATAAGGCGAAAAGATCATTTTATCTTTTCACAATAGGAATTGTGAACTTTATAGCAACGGAATATGCCATGTCAAATCAACTCAAAATCGACGATAAGGTTGTAAATCCAATTTTCGATCTCATCTACAATGGCATAGATCCTGACGATCATGTGATAGACAAAGAATCCTTCGAAATGCTCCCAAAGGTCGAAAATACTCAGCAAATGGAATTTAAATCTCAATGGTCAATAACGCATAAAAAGATACTTGAATCAGCAGAGCAACTTTTTGGGAGCAAGGGATATTCAAAAACGAAGATATCGGATATATCAAACCTTGCTGACGTTGGTTTAGGTACCTTTTACGTGCATTTCAATTCAAAGATAGAGGCTTTAAGAGAACTTGTTTCTTCTACTCTTGAAGAGTTGAAGCAAAATTTAAGAAGGTACGTATGGAGATTTAAAGACAGAAGAGACGCAGAAATAGCCGGATACATGGGATTCTTGGATTTTTTCAAGCATCACAAAGAGATGTATTCGATAATAAGAGAAATGGAATTTATCGATTCCAAAACATCGATTTACTATTATTCACAAATATCCAAATCCTACATGAAGCCGCTTGAAAGAGCCTTTAAAAACAACGAGTACAGGAGATTTGATCCGGTTTTGCTTTCCTACATGCTTATGGGTATTGGTCACCAACTCGGCCTTGAATTGATAATAGAAAGAGATGCAGATTTTGAAGAAATGAAGGAATGTCTTGAGCGCGTATCGGCATTTTTAATGCATGGACTTAAAGGAGAGATGAAATGAATTACCTTGAACTTTACAAATCAAAGGTTTCAGGCATAGACGAAGTTATGGAAAAGTTGCTTCGTGGAAATAAAACGATCGTCTTGGGAATGGCAGCAATGGAACCTCAGGCATTTTTAACTCACCTTGATCAACATGATTTTGAGAATTTACGTATTTTCTCGTGCCTTGACGTTGTTGATTTTCCAGTTCAAAAAGATCCAAAATACGCTGGAAAGTTTCTCAACGAATCTTGGTTTTACAGCAGTCCAACGAGAGAATCTGCAGATAAAGGCACTGTGACTTACATACCGAACAATCTCCATCTTGCAGGAATCGACAAAATTGAGAATGACAAACCAGACATTTACTGGGGCATAGCATCTCCAATGGACAAACATGGATATTTGACCCTTTCTTTGAGCGTCGTTTACGAGAAGGAAATGGTTGAAAATGTTGACAAAATAGTGCTTGAAGTCAATCCAAATGCGCCGAGAACTCATGGAGACACCCAAATTCACATCTCGGAAGTTGATCACATAGTAGAGGTTAACTATCCCATTCCAACGATAACAAATGTAAATCCGACAAAGGAAGATGAACTCATAGCAGGTTATATAGCCGACTTGATAGAAGATGGAGCCACACTTCAACTTGGAATAGGGGGCATTCCAAATGCCGTTGCGTCATTTTTGATAAATAAACATGATCTTGGAATTCACACCGAAATGCTGACTCAAGGCATGGTAGAACTTTTAAACAAGGGAGTCATCACAAATAAAAAAAAGACTCTCTGGCCTGGAAAGATGGTATGTACCTTTGGATTGGGAGAAAAAAGCATGTACGATTTTGTAGACGATAACCCCGGCGTGCTTTTTTTAAGGGGTAGATACGTCAACGATCCTTACGTGATCGCGCAAAATGAAAAAATGGTGAGCATAAACACAGCACTCATGGTCGATTTAACTGGGCAGGTTGCCTCTGAAAGCATTGGCTTTAAACATTACAGCGGCACAGGTGGTCAATTGGACACCCATAGGGGCGCTTCAATGTCGAAGGATGGAAAGGGCATAATAGCACTCCACTCTACGGCAAAGGATGGAAAAGTTTCCAAAATAGTGCCGTTTTTGCCAGAAGGAACGGCTGTGACAGTTCCTCGACAAGACGTGGATTGGGTTGTGACAGAATATGGAGCAGTTCATCTGAAGGGTAAAAGTGTTCGTGAAAGGGCAAAGTTGCTCATTTCAATAGCAGATCCAGCCTTTAGGGAAGAATTGAAGAGATTTGCGATATCGAATCATATTTACTAAGCAAACTTCAAAGGTCATATTTCAATCATCCTGGCGGAGGGCAGGATGCCCTCGAGATGGCCTCCGCAGCAAAGCGAGGACCAGACATCGAGAGGGTGCCTGCTGGAGCCAAGAAGCGTATTAGTACTTCAATCGACAGTGATAAAGAATGAGGAGGAGAATCATGAGGTTAAATGGAAAAGTAGCACTCATAACGGGAGCGGCAAGCGGAATAGGCCTTGAGACGTCTAAGATTTTCATAAAAGAAGGATGCACGGTTGCCGCGTGCGATTACAACGAAGAGGCTTTAAAAAATGCAAAATCGGAGATTGGAGAATCTTACAGAATTTACAAAATGGACGTTTCAAAACATGATGAAGTTAAGGCCATAGTGGACAGGATATTTTCAGAACTTGGACGAATTGATATCCTTGTGAACAACGCCGGCATAACAAAAGACAACTTTCTCGTTAAAATGCCTGAAGCGGATTTTGATGCCGTCATCTCAATAAATCTAAAAGGAGTCTACAACGTAACGCAGGCAGTCGTCCCTTACATGATGAATCAAAGGAGCGGGGTCATCCTGAATGCATCCTCAGTTGTTGGCATATATGGAAATATCGGTCAAACGAATTACGCTGCCGCAAAAGCTGGTTTGATTGGCATGACAAAAACATGGGCGAAGGAATTTGCAAGATACAACATACGCGCAAATGCCGTAGCACCTGGTTTCATAAAGACACCCATGACTGAAAAGGTACCAGAAAAGATAATAGAACAGATGAAGGCAAGAACACCTCTTGGAAGGATGGGGGAAGCCGTAGACGTCGCTAACGCCTATTTGTTTTTAGCCTCCGATGAGGCCAATTACATAACCGGTCAAGTACTGGGCGTTGATGGAGGATTGGTTTTTTAGAATCTTAAAGGAGGGAGCACGATATGAGAATTTACATGATAGGCGCAAAGAGAACGGCAATAGGCGTCTTTGGAGGAAGTCTAAAGGATATTCCGGCAACCAAATTAGGCTCTATAGCCGTAAGATCTGCGATGGATCAAGCCCGTGTTGATCCGAAAGAGGTAAATGAGGTTGTTATGGGGAATGTACTTTTGGCTGGCGAAGGCATGGGACCGGCAAGGCAGGCATCGATTTACGCTGGAATTCCAGTTGAGGTGCCAGCATTTACCGTCAACATGGTTTGCGGTAGCGGAATGAAAGCCATAATGGTGGGAGCAACGGATATATTCGCTGGAAGTGCAGATCTTGTCGTTGCAGGTGGGATGGAAAGCATGTCTCAGGCACCATTTCTGTTGAATTACAAAACAAGGTTCGGAGCCAAATTTGGCAACATGGAAGTCGTCGATCACATGGTTTACGATGGTCTTACAGATGTTTTCAATCAAGTACACATGGGAATAACCGCAGAAGAAATTGCAAAGCGTTTGAACATATCAAGGGCAGAACAAGATGAATACGCCGCAGAAAGCCAAAGGCGCGCAAGAGAGGCTATAGCCCATGGAAGATTCAAAGATGAGATAGTTCCCGTCGAAGTCAAAGACAAAAAGGAGACGAAAATCTTTGACACAGATGAAAGTCCGCGAGAGACAAGTCTTGAACTCTTGTCTAAGTTAAGGCCTGCCTTTAAAGAGGGCGGAAGCGTAACGGCCGGAAATTCTTCTGGCATAAGCGATGGTGCAAGCGCCGTTGTTTTGGCAAGTGAGAAGTACGTTCAAACTCATGGTCTAAAACCTCTGGCAGAAATAATTGGATGGGGCCAAGGTGGAGTCGATCCAATGGTTATGGGACTTGGTCCCGTGCCGGCAACTGAAAATGCGTTGAAGATGGCCAAACTTTCATTTAAAGATGTCGAATTGATAGAGGGCAACGAGGCCTTTGCAGTTCAAACGCTTGGCGTGATCAAAGAATGGACGAAAAAGTACGGTGAATCAAAAGATGACATACTCAAAAAAACAAATTTAAACGGTGGGGCAATAGCACTTGGCCATCCGATAGGATGTTCTGGAAACAGGATAACCGTTACTTTGCTCTACGAGATGATGAAAAGAGATCTTGAAATTGGACTTGCAACGCTTTGCATAGGTGGTGGAATGGGCACTGCCGTGGTGATAAAAAGAGTTTAATTTTGAAAGGGGATTGTAGAATGAAAAAGATCTTTGTGTTTTCAGTGATTTTAGGTTTGTTTTTCACATTTGCTTTTGCCGACACTGCAAGTTTTGGTGTTTATCCAGATAAAGTCGTCATTGGAACATTTCAAGCATTGTCTGGTCCTTACGCCATAATCGGCCAAGGTATGCTTAAAGGTATGAAGGCATATTTTAATTGGATAAACGATCAAGGTGGAATCAACGGTCGAAAGATAGACCTTTTGGTCTATGATGATCAACTTAATCCGGCTTTAACCGTTACAGATGTGAAAAGAATGGTCGAACAAGATCACGTGTTTGCAATCGTTGGCGGGCTTGGAACGCCTGGATGCCTTGCGGTAATGGGTTATCTAAATGACAATCATGTGCCATTTGTTTATCAGGGTAGCGGAGCACCTCAACTGTCGAATCCTCCAAAAGAATATGTATTTCCAGTTCAGCCAAATTACGATCTTGAGGGCCATTTAATAGCAAGATTCTTGGTGCAAAATGAACATAAATCAAAGATAGCCGTCATGTACATGAACAACGACATCGGTCAGCAAGAACTTGATGGAATTCAAAAACAACTCAACGATTTCAACATGAAGCCATACATAACGATAGCCTACAACCCATCAAGTGCAGATTTCAGTTCAGACATAATCAAACTTATGTCAGCAAATCCTGATGCTTTGGTCATTGCAGGTCTTATAACAGACACGATAAGAATAGTCACCCAGATAAAGCAGTATGGCATGAATATACCGATAGTAACCATATATCCAAATGCAGATCCGGCCTTCATCCAACTTGGTGGCAAAGCCGTTGAAGGCGTTATTTTAACGGGATGGGTACCCATACCAACAAAGGATAATCCCGATTTTACCGCAAAATTCGATCAATATCTTAAGATATACCAAAAATCATATCCAAACGAAATTCCAAGTTCTTACGCAGCAGCAGGCTTTATAGCCGCAGAAGTTTTCTCTCATGCACTTGAACTTGCAGGGCCTAATCCGACAAGAGATGATCTTGTAAAAGCACTTGACACTTTCGACAATTGGAATGGAATCCTTGCACAAGGCATAACATTTACTCCAACTGATAGAGAAGGAAAAACTTCCATGTACTTCATGAAAATAGAAAATGGCACTTTTGTGCCTATATCAGGGTGGATAACTTTGAAATGATTTTACTATCGATAAAAGATCTGACGATAAAATTCAAAGGGCTTGTAGCAGTTGATGATTTTTCCATGGACATAGAAAAAGGAGAATTTCACTCTTTGATAGGACCAAATGGTGCTGGAAAAACCACAGTCGTAAATGCCATAACTCGGGTTGTGCCATCGACTGGCACAGCCCTTTTTGAAGACGTAGATCTGTTAAAAGTGCCAGCACATAAAATAATAAATTTTGGCGTTGCTAGAACCTTTCAAAACCTTGAACTTTTCAAGAATTTAACGGTTATGGGGAATCTTTTTATCGGTGCACATCACACCATAAATTACACTTTCCTTGATGAGGTATTCAACACAAAATCTTACAAATATGAACAGTCAAAGATCTTCCAAAATATAATGGAAATATCAGAAATGCTTGACATAAAAAAGTATTTGGATGTGCCCGTTTCATCTCTTCCGTACGGTACCCAAAAGTTGGTTGAAATAGGAAGAGCCATCATATCAAAACCGAAATTACTCATTTTGGACGAACCATTTGCCGGACTCAATAACTTTGAATCTGAAAAATTGAAAACGGAAATAATCAGAATAAAGTCTCTGTACGATCTTACAATCCTCATGATAGAGCATGATATGACGATCGTCATGTCAGTTTCAGACAGGATAACAGTTATGAATTTTGGAAAGAAAATCTCAGAAGGTACTCCATCTGAGGTAATTCAAGACAGAAGGGTGGCGGAAGCTTACCTTGGCGACAGAGCATATTCTCGAAGTTGAAAATCTTATCGTGAAATATGGACCAATAGAAGCTGTCAAGGGAATAGATTTTTTCGTCAACACACAAGAAATAGTTTCGATACTTGGAGCGAATGGTGCTGGGAAAACATCGACGCTCAAGGCGTTATCCGGATTGATTCCGCATGAGGGAAAAATCGTATTTTCGTTAAAAGATATATCGAAAATGGAATCTTACAAAATACCGTATTTAGGATTAACGTTGTGTCCCGAAAGAAGAGGCATCTTTCCAGATTTAAGCGTTGAAGATAATCTTTTGCTTGGTGCTTACACTATAAGAAAAAATAAGAATTTGGTAAGACAAAACATGGAAAGAGTTTATGGTTTATTCGAACGGCTCAAAGAAAGAAAAACCCAACTCGCAGGAACTCTTTCTGGAGGAGAACAACAAATGCTTGCTATAGGACGTGCTTTGATGAATGAACCAAAACTCTTGATGTTGGACGAACCATCCTTAGGCCTTTCGCCAAAACTTGTTGATTTCATATTCGATTCGCTCAAAACCATAAACAAATCTGGAACATCCATATTACTCGTTGAACAAAATGCCATGATAGCAACGGAAATATCTAACAGGATTTACGTCATGCAAAATGGAAAATTTTCACTTTCCGGGAATGCCAAAGAGATAGATTTCCAAACTTTAAAGATGAAATATTTAGGGGTGTAAAATGCTATTTCAACAGATAATCGCTGGAGTAATAACAGGCTCTCTTTATGCCATGGTGGCACTTGGCCTTGTGATTGCCTACAAGGTAACTGGAGTCATGAATTTTGCTTACGGTTACATGGGAATGATCTCCGCTTACATTTTTTTCACTTGTTTTTCAATGATTGGCATGAATTACGTTTTCGCATTTCTTATTTCCGTCGCTTTCGGTGCTTTTGTTGGGTATGCGGTGGAACGCGGACTTTTAAGGCCAGTGAGAAACGTTTCTCCGGCATCTATGGTGATAATAACGCTTGGTTTACTTTTAATTCTTGAAGGCATAGCGCTTCAGATATGGGGAAATAATTACCAGCAGATACCAAATCTCTTGAACGGTTTTCCTTTAATTTTGAAATTAGGCGGTGGAATTATAGTAATACCACAGCAAAATCTTCTGATCTTGGGAATTGTAACGGCCGTTATAATCGCACTTATTCTGTACTTGAATTTAACCCTTCAAGGGAAAGCCATGAGGGCAGTGGCACAAAATGAAGAGATCGCGAAATTGATGGGTATAAACTCGAGCCTTATGATGTCGATTTCATGGATCATATCGGGTGCCATTGGGGCACTTACAGCCCTGCTCGTTGCACCACAAACCTTTGTTTATCCGGACATGATGCTAAGCCTCCAAATAATGGGCTTTACCGCAGCAGTTTTGGGCGGTTTCGAGAGTATCCCCGGATCCATCATCGGAGGAATATCGATAGGCATCATTGAAAATCTTGTTGGCACTTACATCTCAACAAACCTCAAGACAACCTTTTCTCTTGCGATAATAGTTGCCATCTTGCTTGTAAAACCGGAAGGATTACTTTCAAGTGCAAAAGCGAGGAGAGTTTGATGAAAAAATACCTTTGGTTTGTACCATTTATCATCATTCCGCTTCCATTTTTGGGATATCCTTTTTTACTCTCAATCTTTGTTTTGATTGGCATATACACGATAGCAGCCATCGGTATGGACATCTTAACAACGTGGGCGGGCCAGATTTCCATAGGAAACGCCGCTTTTTTTGCCGTAGGAGCATATACCTCTGCAATAATGGTTGTAAATTTTCATGTGCCTTTTTTGATCGCATTTTTGATCTCAGGCCTTTTTGCAATGTTGATAGGCATCTTAGTAGGCCTTCCAGCTCTTAGAGTTTCTGGATTTTACCTTGCAGTTGTTACTATGGCATTCGGCATAGCAGTTCAGCAAATGATAGGCGTATTCCAAATAACTGGTGGTTATAACGGTATAAGAAATATACCTGCGCCAACTTTTTGGATCTTCAAAGCCTCAAATCCACTCTATCAATACTACATAGTGCTTTTAATCATATTCTTGATTTTTGTTGTCCTCTCAAGGGTGTCATTCTCAAAAAGCGGCCTTGCGCTTTTTGCGATGAGAGACAGCGAAACAGCGGCAAGGGCATTTGGAATTAATTTGCTCAAATACAAACTTGCCGCTTTTGCATCAAGTGCGCTTTTAACAGGCTTTGCCGGTAGTCTATACGCGTCTGCCGTAGGATTCATATCACCTTCTCAATTTGATCTCACGCTTTCACTTGACCTGTTGGCAATGGTAATTGTTGGAGGTGCAGGCAATATAATCGGGGTAATGATAGGCGCGGCCTTTTTTGTCGGTCTGCCTTTTTTACTTTCAGGATACAACATATCAATAACGATAATTCAAGGTGTGGCACTCATATCGATTCTTCTATTTCTACCCAAAGGGCTTTTACAAGCGTTTAAAATGATGGTAAAG
>JAVRKN010000034.1:10327-12034 GCA_031962405.1 Athalassotoga sp.
AGTGACGCGTAACGCGTGACGAGTGATCGACAAAAAAGACATGGTGAGGCGGAGAGCATAATGCCCCAGAGAAATCCTCCGCAGCGCAGCGAGGACCAGATTTCGACGGGGCATATGCTGGAGCCGATGAAATAGCATATGGCATATAGCGTATGGCCTATGGCAAATACAGGGATTAGAGATTAGAGATTAGTGAAAGGTAAGGCGGAGGTAAGATTCAGAATTAAAAAAGATAGTATACACGATTCGACAAATGGAGGTGCGAAATGTTTGTTCAAATCAGTGGCTTAAAGATCTTTTATGAATTTAAAGGAAAAGGAATGCCCGTTGTTTATGTTCATGGAAATTTTGCATCATCGAAGTGGTTTGAGGATGTCATGGATATCCCAGAAATGGAAATTTATGCCATAGATCTTCCAAATTTTGGAAATTCAGAAAGAATAGATTCAATCTCAATAGAGAATTACGCAAATTACCTTTGGAAATTTGTGGAATCACTTAAAATAACCAAACCAATTCTCGTTGGCCATTCGCTTGGAGGCGCTGTAACTTTAAAATGCACCATAGATCATCCTGATGCTTTTTCGGGATTAATGCTTGTAGATCCAGCACCAGCAGATGGACTTAAGACGCCAGAAAATCTGTATCCTGTGCTTGAGAGTTTCAGAGATCATCCAGAAATGCTTGAATTTTCTCTTGGAATGACAATGCCAGGTAGAAAAGAAAAAGCCAAATCACTTGTTGACGAAGCGATGAAGATGAATCCGAAAGCCTTCAGCGGAAATGCCAGAGCACTCGAAAATTACGACTATTCCAAAAATTTAAAGGATATAAAAATACCCGTCAAGATATTATGGGGAAACTTAGACTCAATAGTTCCCAAAGAAAAACTTGAAAAAATGGCAAACATCATTCCAAACGGGCAATTTGAAATACTCGACGGAATTGGACACAGTGTTATGATCGAAAGTCCCAAAAAATTCATGGAAATTTTGGTGAGTTTCAAAGATGCCTTACGCTAATTCTAAAATTTATTACGAAAGAGTGGGCCACGGTGATCCCCTTATTCTCCTTAATGGCATAATGATGTCAACATCCAGTTGGGCCTATCATGTTAACAAATTCAAAACAAGTTTCGATGTCATAACCTTTGATTTCAGAGATCAGGGAAAATCTTTGAAGATGGATGAAGATTACGATATATCAGATCGCGTAGGAGATCTCGTGACTGTAATGGATCACCTTGAAATTAAGAAAGCTAACATTGTCGGAGTTTCTTACGGTGCACACGTTGCCGAGCATTTTGCGCTTTCTTATCCACAGCGCGTCAAAAGATTAGTACTTTCGAATGCCGTAGATAAGGTGGACAATTATTTGAAAGAAGTTGGCAAAAGTTGGGAAATGGCGGCACAAAATGGAGACACTGAACTGTTTTTCAGGATTTCCTTCCCTTTGATATATTCACGAACATTTTACAATTCAAATGGAGATTGGATAGAAGAAAGAATAAGAAATGCCTCAAAAATCACGGACAAAAATTGGCTTGATGGATTTGTAAGGTTAAGCCGATCTGGTGCTTATTTCGACCTTTCTGAAAAGATAAGCAAGATAAATATGCCTACCCTTTTAATCTGTGCCGATGAAGATATGATAACGCCAAAAAGTGCGATGAAGAAAATGTCAGAGAAAATGGTCAAATCATCACTT
>JAVRKN010000035.1:0-12026 GCA_031962405.1 Athalassotoga sp.
ATACACCATTGTCAATTCTAAATTGTCAACTTGCGATCTTGACAATATCTCTCTCAGTTTGTATAATCATCTTGCAGATGCGACTTGATTTAAGGAGGTTATCATGAAGCGTACGTATCAACCAAAACGCAGGAAAAGAGCCAAAACTCATGGATTTCTTTCAAGAATGAGCACGAGGTCTGGAAGAAGAGTTTTGAGTAACAGGCGAAGAGTCGGAAGAAAAAGATTAACGGTGTGAATTCTTTTGAATTGATGAATCGTATCAAAAGAGAAAAAGATTTTCAAAAGATTTTCTCCGAAGGTCAAAGTGTATCGAACGAATTTTTGTTGATAAGGTATTGTTACAATGATCTTGGACGACCAAGAATTGGGATAGTCACATCAAAAAAATTTGGGAAGGCTCATGTTAGAAATCGATTTAAAAGATACGTCAGAGAGATTTTCAGGACAAATAAACCCAGCAATGGAATCGATATGATTGTTATTCCCAAGAAAGGTTTAAAAGATCATTTTGAAAACATAGGCTTTGATACATTCAGATCTTCTTTTCTTTTTTTACTTGGGATTTTGGGAAGAAAGGATCCAAATGAGATTTAGGGACATTTTGATCAAGCCGATAAAATTTTATCAAAAGTACATTTCTCCTTTGAAACCGCCTTCTTGCAGGTTCACGCCTACTTGTTCAAATTATGCCATTGAGGCCATAGAAAGATTTGGCTTTTTCCGAGGCCTCATTCTTTCTATTTGGCGCGTTTTAAGATGTAATCCATACAGTAAGGGAGGAGAAGATCCGGTGCCAACAAAATTCATAATTGGAGGTAAACACAGGTGACGAAAAAAATAGTTATTCTTTTGATCATGATATTTTCTGCGGCAACTTTTGCCTTTGCAATACCTGCAGTAAATGTTTCGGTTTCTTCCACAATGGTAACTGTAACTACAAAACTGTACGAATATCAAATAGACCTTCAAAATGGTCTTTTGATGAACGAATACAGTGTTTTCTACGAACACGTTCATTCTTGGGCCAATACTGGTGATGGATTGGTATTATCTTACAACGGAAAACCGTTAATCCCGACAAGTTGGTCCTTTGCAAATCATGAAAATAAAAGTTTTACAACGACCTCGAATGTCACAATTAACTTTTTTTACGATGTCAATGGACAACAGGTTGAAAAAACGATAACGTTCGTAAACAATCCAAATTACGAAGTCTTGGTATCCGTAAAAGCGCCCGAGAATATGCAACTTAGTTTGACTTTCCCAACTCTTGAATCGAATTTCAATCGTAACGGTGGAAATGTGTTCGGATCCTTCTATTCACAAAAAGGAATTGTGACATTTTCCGCGATCACGAATGGAACTTTCAACGATAATGGCGAGGCAACTTTTTCTGGTAGTATGACATCAAAAATCTACATGGGACCTGTGAAAAATACCTTGATTTTTTCAGTCTTTCCAGACCAACAGAACATCATTTCCCAATTCATAGGCACATACCCTGGATCTGAGCCATGGTATTCTTGGTTTTTGTACATATTCGTTGTATTTTTCAACTGGCTTTACGATTTAACGGGTAATTACGGATGGGCAATAATTTTGTTTGGAATAATAATCAGAGTCATACTTTACCCCCTCTTTCACGTCCAAATGAGATCCATGTTAAAGATGCGCGATTTACAGCCAAAAATTCAGGAACTTCAGAGAAAATACAAGGATCCAAAAAAATTGCAGGAAGAACAGATGAAACTTTTCAAAGCCGAAGGCGTAAATCCAGCAGGAGGTTGTTTGCCACTTCTAATTCAACTTCCAATACTTGCGCTTTTGTATTACGTCATTTTTTATTCAAGAGAAGTCTTTGCCTACAATCCTCAATTTTTGATCTGGAATGATCTTTCCGTTGGCGGTGTAAGTGTTAACATTCTTCTGTTGCTGCTAATAGTCATTTTCACGGTTTGGTCTTCTTTGTGGACAAGTACCAAGCCCAGTCAAGTTTGGTTGGCCGCTGGCATGTCCGCTGTCATGGAATTCATATTCATAGGACTTCCCGTTGGCCTTTTCCTTTACTACACCACTTTCTCTGGAATGCAAGTTTTAACAAGTTATGTGGCTGCCAAAATATATCACATGAAAGGTATAACGTGGCGTGAGGTTTTTGGAATGAATCCAAAAGTTCAGTGGGGAGACAAAAAATGGAAAAAGAATTCGAAGCAAAAAGTGTAGAAGAGGCTCTTGAACTTGCGTGTAAAGAATTAAGCGTCAAAAGGGAAGAGATCAACTTTTCAGTTGTTCAGACACCTGTAAAGGGATTTTTAGGAATAGGCTCAAAAAATGCCATTGTGAAAGTTTCTACCAACGACAATTACAATTCAAGGATTATCAGGGAATTTCTCGAACAGGTGCTTAAATTTTACGGTCAAGAAGGAGAAATAATCGTTGATGTGTTAAGAGAAATGTCACTATATTCGGTAAAAGTTAAATCAAAAAACTCTCTTTCTAATTTCATAGGCAAACGCGGAAAAACGATGGAATCGATCGAACACCTTCTATCCGTTTACGTAAACAAGATGAACGATCACAAAATATCAATAACATTGGACGTTAACGATTACAAGGTAAGGAGAGAAGAATTCATAAAAAAGTTGGTCAACGACGCAATTGTAAAGATCAGAAAGCAAAATGTCAGAAGAATATCTTTGGAACCAATGGATGCAAGAGAAAGAAAGATTGCGCACGAGATTCTTTCGCATCACAACGATTTAAAGGCCTATTCGGTGGGCAATGAACCATACCGTCACATAGTTATAGAAAATTTGAAAGTTAGAATTTAAGAAGGTGATTGAATTGAAAAAGTTAATTGAGTCAGTTCCAAATTTCAGTGAAGGGCGCAATAAAGACGTTGTGGAGAAAATCATAAAAGAATCTGAAGAAACTCAAAATGTATGGGTTTTTGATTGGTCAATGGATGAGGATCATAACAGATCGGTAGTCACAATTGTTGGAGATCCCCAAGCAGTCGCAGAGGCAGTATTCAAGATGTCGAAAAAGGCCGTTGAACTCATAGATCTAAGGCATCATACCGGTGAGCATCCGAGAATGGGAGCAGTTGACGTTATTCCCTTTGTTCCAATAAAGGGAACTACAATGGAAGAGTGTGTTGATATTTCAAGGGAAGTCGGCAAAAAAATCGGCGAAGAATTAAATGTGCCCGTCTATCTTTACGAAAGGTCAGCTACCACTCCATTAAGGGAAAATCTCGCGGATATAAGAAAGGGAGAATTTGAAGGGTTTTTTGAAAAGATCAAATCTCCAGAATGGTTACCAGATTTTGGCCCAAGAGAAGTTCACCCAACGGCAGGAGTTGTTGCCGTCGGCGCACGAGAGTACCTTATCGCCTTTAACGTCAATCTCGGTACAAAAGACATCAAAATAGCCGAAAGCATAGCAAAAAGCGTGAGAAACTCGTCTGGCGGATACAGATTTGTCAAGTCTATCGGCGTTGATCTAAAGGAAAAGGGCATCGTTCAAGTGTCCATGAACATGACTAACTACAAAAAAACGCCTCTTCACAGGGTATTCGAAACGATAAAATCTGAGGCACAAAGGTATGGAGTGCCAGTCGTGGGATCGGAGATAATCGGAATGATACCGGTAGATGCCATGATTCAAACTTTCAATTTTTATTTAAGGGTGGATAATTTTTCAGGCGATAAGGTGATAGAAAATAAATTGCTCGACAAACTCAGCGAGTCTTGAAATAAGAAATGTAAAAATCACCACGGCCATAGGTACCTCGCCCATAGGTGATTTTGCACTTAAAAGTTTCAATGGAAATATAAAAGTTGTTGATGGGGAAATAGTATCGGTAAGCGATGCACGATCGGGTGCGGATTTCATCTTTGAGGGAGATGGAATGCTTGCCATTCCAGGCTTTGTAGATCCCCACACGCATGTGCCATTTGTGGGAGATAGATCTCGTGAATTTCTTATGCGCTGTAGAGGAACAAAATATTCTGAAATCTTGAAGGCTGGTGGCGGTATTCATTCAACGGTCGAAAGTGTGAGAAAAGCCAACATTGACGATCTCGTTAAATCTGGTCTTAAACACGCAAAGTGGTTCTTGAAGCAAGGAGTCACATCATTTGAGTGTAAAAGCGGGTATGGACTTGATTTTGAAAATGAGGTAAAGCAACTCGAAGCGATAAAGCAAATTTCTGAAAGCATACCTCAAAGAGTAGTTCCAACTTTTCTGGGTGCGCACGCAGTTCCTTCCATGGGGGAAAAAGCATACATCGATGAATTGAAAAGCATGCTGGATTTTGTGAAAGAGAAAAATCTTGCGCAATTCGTGGACATCTTTTGTGATGAAGGTGCTTTCTCGCTTGAAGGCGCCACTGAGTACTTGAATTTTGCGAAAGCCAAAGGTTTTAAAGTGAGAGTTCATGCGGACGAACTTTCATCGAATGGATTCGCTGGAATCGCCTCTGACCTTGGGGCTGCGAGCGTTGATCATCTTGCCATGTGTTCAAAAGCAGAAATGAAAAAGATGGCCCAAAATAAAACTATGGCAGTTGTACTTCCCCTAACGAGTTTCTATCTTAAAAACGCTTTTGCTCCCGTTCGCGAGATGATTGATGAGGGTGTGCTTGTAGCCTTAGGCTCAGATTTTAACCCTGGTTCTAATACCTTTTACTCGCCATTTTTGACCATTCATCTGGCCGTCAATTACCTTGGAATGACACCGGCGGAGGCATTTATTGCCCATACGCTTAACGCCGCGTGCGTCATTGGACTTGGGCAGGAATGTGGAACGATAGAGGTGGGTAAAAGGGCCGATATCGTCTTAATCGATGCACCTGACATAAATTACATTCCGTACATGCCGACTAATGAACTCATAAAAGCGGTCTTTGTAAATGGAGTTGAAGTCTTTGAAAATAGAGATAATTTCTCCGGGCAAAATTAAAAATGATTTCATCTCGATTGGTTTTCAAGAATACACAAAGCGATTGAAAAAATTCGTGAAAATTACCTTCACGGATCTCGGTTCATCTCATGCCGTTGACAGCAGAATATGCCTTGAAGAAGAATCAAAAAAACTGTTAAAATATATAGGTGACAAAAGGTTTACATTACTTGACGCGAATGGGGTTGAAATGAACACATCAGAATTCTCTGCCTGGATGAAAAGAGAAATGGAAAGTCAAGAGGAAATGCTTTTTGTAGTGGGAGGAGTTTACGGCGTTTCTGAAGAGGTAAAGCGCCGTGCGGCTTTTAAACTTTCTCTATCTCGAATGACCTTCACGCATTCGTTGACATTGCTTTTGCTCGTTGAACAAATTTACAGGGCAATGAAGATCATTTCAGGTCAGCCATACGATCATTAAAGGGAGGTTGTTTTGATTGGACGGTGATCCACTGAGTAGCATTAACATTTTCGATGGAATAATCTTAATTTTGATCCTGCTTGGTCTTTCAGCATTTTTCTCCGCTTCTGAAACTTCCATGCTAAGCATCAGCAGAAGGAAACTTCGCGATGCCATAAGCAGCGAAAAAGAAAATATGAATTTTGAAAATCAGTTAAAGACATCAAATAGGTATCTTACCGTTATACTTATATTGAACAACGTCGTGAATATTTTGCTCTCTTCTTTTGCGACTATCATGACAATTCATATTTTACCGAAGGGCGTTTCGGAAGGAATAATTCTAACGCTTGTTACGATCATCATAACGGTTATAATTGTAGTTTTTGGAGAAATAACGCCGAAACTCTACGCCAGATCTAACGCAACAAGATTCTTCAACTTTTCCTTTTCAGTGATCAAGTTGTTAGATATCATCTTAAGGCCTGTTACACTTGCTCTTAATGGCTTTTCAAATGTTATAAACAGATTGCTAACTAGAAATAAACATGTTGAGCCTTTCATTTCAAATGAAGACATTCTCTTTGAAATTGATACGGGGAAAAGCATCGGTGTAATAGCAGAAGAAGAAGGTGCTATACTTAAAAGTGCTCTAAAACTTAAAAACACGTACGTAAAAGAAATCATGGTGCCTCGCATCGAAATGGTGACCTTAGAATCAACGGAAACGCTTTTAAATGCGATAAAGAAATTCGATGAATCGAAATATTCAAGGCTTCCAGTTTACAGCGAAAATGTGGATCACATAATAGGGATATGTTATTCAAAAGACATCATTTCCCTTTTGAATTCTGAAAAAAGAGAATTGCTTGACAAAATGCAGGTGAAAGACGTGATAAGAGCCCCGTACTTTGTGCCTGAAACCAAAAAAATAGACGACTTGCTTCATGAAATGAGATACATGAAAATGCACATGGCCATAGTTGTTGACGAATACGGGGGAACTGCTGGCCTTGTAACGCTTGAAGACGTGCTCGAAGAGTTAACGGGAGAAATATTCGACGAGTACGACGTTGAAGAGGACAAAGTTTCAATAGTAAAAGAAGGCAGAAATACATACATCGTAAGCGGACTCACTCCAATAAATAACATCGAAAGAGAACTTGGAATCTCATTTCCAGAAAGTGAATTTGAAACAATAGGAGGATATCTGCTTAAGATCTTCGAAAGGGTACCAAGACCTGGTGAAATCGTTGAAACGAAAGATTTTACGGCCAAGATTATCGAATCTAACAGGTTGAGAATAATAAAAATAGAGATCAAATTGAAAGGGATGAATGACGTTGACAATTCAGGATCTGATAAAGAAAGCTAAAGCGGCAAAGGACAAAGCCTACGCTCCTTATTCTGGTTTTAAAGTCGGTGCTGCCCTTGAAACGGAATCTGGTGCAATATACACGGGATGCAATGTGGAAAACTCCTCTTTTGGTTTAAGCATGTGTGCGGAACGAGTGGCGATCTTCAAAGCGGTGAGCGAAGGTGAAAGAAAATTCAGAAGAATTGCCATAGTGGCGGATACAAAAGGCCCCGTCTCCCCCTGCGGTGCTTGCAGACAAGTCATGTCTGAATTTGGAAATTTTGATGTCATTCTCGCAAATGAAAATGGAGAAATAGAACAAACAACCGTTGATCAATTGCTTCCGGGTGCTTTTGACTTGAGGAGGGATAAAAATTGAAAAAGATGCAAATGCTTGTTTTCATTTTGTTGTTCGTTGCATCCTTTGCGTTTTCTAAAGAAGTGCTCTTCGCATACCAAGGAGATGCCAACACTAAATCCGTTGCCGTTATAGGAACTTTCAACGATTGGTCTGCAACTGCGGACGTCATGACAAATACTTTTGGAAATATATGGATGACAAGGATAGATTTGCCAGATGGCGTGTATTATTACAATTTCCTTGTAAATGGCGAGGTCATAACAGATCCTGCCAATCCAAAAACCGTTCCAAATGACAAGGGTGGATACTATTCTTTGCTTACAGTTGGCAATTACACTTTACCCACTGGAAAACTTGGAAGTGGAGTCATTCACAAGAACTACATTCATTTTGATGAAAATTCCTTTAAATATGTCGATCCTGCTTCCACTACAACCATTTACTTTTCCTTTGAGGCTCTTCATGATGACATTGATAGTGCAACTTTAGACGTCAACGGTTATATGTATCCAATGAAGAGAATCGTGATGAATCAATACACAGATCTCTTCAGAACTGAATTTCATCCAACTTCGACTTCTTTCAACTACAAATTCTTACTTCAAAATGGAAACACAAAAGTTGAAATAGGTTCGAGCGGAATTGCCACATCATCGAATTTCTTTTTCTTTAACTTTGCCTCTCCGACTGTTAGAATTCTCAGCGTCCCGAAATGGTCTGAAGGCGCTGTCGTATACGAGATATTTCCAGAAAGATTCTGGGATGGAAACCCATCGAATAATCCCCCTGGAACGTTACCGTGGGGAGGTACCCCTACAAATACCGATTTTTTTGGTGGCGATCTCAGGGGAATAATAGATCATCTTGACCATTTAAAATCTCTTGGCGTTAATGAACTGTACACGACGCCCATCTTTGAAGCACCATCAAATCACAAGTACGACACACAAAACTACATGGAAATAGATCCACATTTTGGAACGCTTAAAACTTTTGAAGAACTGTCCAAAGATCTTAATCAGGATGGTATACATTGGATCTTAGATGGCGTTTTTAATCACACGGGAACTGAATTTTTTGCCTTTCAAAATCTTCTCGAAAATCAACAAAAATCACCCTACAAAGATTGGTATTTTGTACTTAAGTATCCCGTGATAGAAATGCCAGGATATTACAGAACATTCGAAAATTACGCATCTTTGCCCAAATTAAATGTCATGAATCCCGAGGTCCAAAAATATCTCAAGGGAGTTATAGATTATTGGACTTCAAAGGGAATTAGCGGTTGGAGAATAGATTCGGCAAATGTCATAGCAAACCAATTTCTTGTTGAACTTTACGGCTGGATCCATGAGGTCAATCCAAACTCTTTGGTTGTTGGCGAGATATGGACAAATGCCTCTCAATGGTTCGATGAAGGCGCTTTCAACTCGGTTATGAATTACCTTTTCCAAAGCGCTGCTTACAATTTCATCATCTATGGTTCAGGTGCAAAAGCATTTGTCAACAGCACCAATTCTTACCTCAACACATATCCGCCCCAACTTTGGAATTCGCTTTGGAATCTAATAGACAGTCAAGATACGCCAAGGGCTCTGACGGTTGCGAATGGAGATCTCAACAAGATGATGGCACTTGTCGGCTTACAAATGACATTTCCTGGAGCCCCCATGATATATTATGGAGATGAAATAGGCATGACAGGCGGTAATGATCCACTTAATCGTGGATGCATGATTTGGGATAAGAGCAAATGGAACATGAAACTTTTTGATTGGTACAAGTCTATGATACGCATTCACGAAGACAATGCCCCTCTAAGATACGGAAGTTATACACCGATTCTAACTTACAGAGATATCTTAGGCTTTGAAAGATCTTACGAGGGTCAGGATATTTACGTCTTTATAAATGGTGGAAGTTCGACTGAAAGCACAACGGTACAACTTTCTGGCACTTTTAAGGATCTCGTCGATGGCACTGTCCTTTCTTCGAAGGACAATTTGAAATTAACGCTCGAGCCTTACCAGGTCATGATTTTAAGGCCGATGGATTGAGGAGGTGTTGAGATGAAAAAAATAATTTTTTTGATGGGGTGTATCCTTTTAATTGCTTCTGTGAGTTTTGCCTTTACAAATTTGGTGGTCTACGATCAAATGGCATTAGTTTTTTCAAATGTGGTTTTGAAAAGCGGGGATAAGTTGATAATTCCAACCACAAATGGCGCCGTTGCGGAATCTCTTTTCACATCCCCTACTGTTCCTTACGAATATCATGCTGCGGAATCTTACACTCTTAATTATCTTTTGAAAAGATTTTTGGGTACAACCGTGCAATTTGAATTTACAACTCCCTCGACAAACATTCTCAAAAATGTGAGAATACTTTCTTACGATCCCATCATAATTCAGACGGTGAACGATGGAAAGGTTTATCTTAATCCAACAGGTCAATTCATCTTTCCTTCTTTACCGAATGTCGATTCTCAAAATTACTTCTCTCTTTTGACAGACGCAACTTCAATTTCCTATTCTTACATGACTGACGGTATCGGGTGGAATGCCTATTACGATCTAAACATCGATGATGGCTTAATGGATGGTAAGATCGAATTGTGGAACAAAACTGATACCACTTTTAGAGATTTTAACCTTGCTTTTCTTTCAGGAAAGCCTTTTACGTCACAACAAAATGAACAGCGTCAAATCGCAAATAAGGTATTTGCCGCTGCCATGGCAGCCGTACCTTCTTCTCCTTCAATTGAAAATGTCGGTGGATACAAGATTTACAACTACGGAAGGGTAAATGAACTCGACCAGAATACGGCAATTTTCCTTCCATTGTTTTCAAAAAAGGTAAAGGTTGAAAATCTCAACATCGTTTACAATCCTTCGCAAAATTTCACGAATGCCATTCAAGTTGCAAGAGTTTCTCATGATTTTGCCATACCATCTGGTACTGTAAACCTTTACACGACAAAAAATGGAATGACTTACTTTTTGGGGCAAAAAAACGTAACTGATACGGCATCCATGATCGCACTTGATTTACAGTATGGACAAAATTTTGATCTCAGTGCCAAGCAAATTGAGACGCAAAGGATGATGGTATCAAAGGATCTTTACAATCACCTTTACCAAATAACGATCATGAATTCATCTTCTAAGGCTGAAAATTTGTGGATATACATTTCGATCCCTTCTGATGCCGTTATAACATCCACGCCCACGAATGTGCTGTTTGAAAGGCCTTCTGCCGATCAAATAAGGTTTAACGTTGATTTAAAATCGAACTCAGAAGTGGTGTTTACCTACGGACTACAAACAAGTTATTGATGAACTGAAAAGGTTGAGAAGTTTCATGGTGAGCCGTCGCAGGGCGGCTCACATAGAGAGAATGGAAGAAGACGCTGTGGTTTTGGCAAGGGCACACTCTATCGATTTGGATAAGTTGATCGTTTGCGTGGACGCTCACGATCTATTCCGTGATGTCGATCCCGAAAAGATGATTAAAATTGCACGAGTTTGGAAGATCAAGATGAGCGCTGTTGAGAAAAGCGTGCCGCTTTTGTTGCATGGAAAAATTTCAGCAGAATACCTTAAAAGGAGATTCAAAATCAAGGATCAAGAGATATTAAAAGCCGTTTCTTACCACACTTCTGGCATTCCAACTGATTCGCCCGTCGTTATGGCGATGTTTATACTTGATTCAACGGAATCGGGAAGAGACTTTGAAGGTGTAGATGAGTTAAGAGAAATTGCGATGAAATCTTTGAGAGAAGGTTATGAAGCGATAATAAAAAATAAGTTGATATACGCCATCACAAACAACTTGTTGGTCTTACCGGAAACTGTAAAAACATGGAATAGTTTAAGAGGAGTAAGAAATTGAAAAACGTCATTCTTTTGCTTTCTATAATATCAATGGCACTTGGTATTGTAATTGCTTCTGCATTGCTTTATCCATTTTTTGAGATGGGATTCAGTGCGATAGCCAACGAATATCCAAACTCCAAAGTTTACATGCTGTCCGTTATAATTGGAAATTCTGGCATTTCTTCCGTAGAAATAGTTGGCATGGATCTTACGACCAGCAACCTTATAATAGTAAATGTTCCGAAGGAACTTACATTCAACGGCCAAACCATTTCTAACATTTATCAAATGTATGGAATAAAGAAAATGGAAGAGGCCATTGAAAAGGAAAGTGGATTGAAACTCACAGATTACATGATATCGACAAAAAGCGCTCTCGAAAATTACGAAAGCGGGTTGAACTACAACACCATAGGCGATCTCTTCAAAAATATCGAAAGAAGTTCTAAATTATCAAATCCAATTTCCATCTTTTACGCCTTCAAAAGTTTTTCGAATAATTTCACGAGTACGATAACGTTGACAAAATTCATAAGGATTTTGAGATTTATTCAGACAAAACCGGTTATTTCAAACATTTCTTACCCTTCAATATACATCAGCGGATCGCTGGTAACAAACAAAGAAGAATTGAACAATTTTTCAATGGAAATGGAAAATTGCACGCCATTCCATAATCCATTTTCTATAAAACCTGTGATCATAAATTGCACCAACGAAAATTCGTCTATTTTTTATCAAGATAACTGGGGTAAATGGTCCAAGAATGGCTATAATTTCGAGATAATACCTGAAAAATGCGATATTTTTTCGGGAGAAAATATGGTACTTTCACTTTCAAATGCCGAATGGAAGACTAACGCACTTAAATCTGCCCTATCAAAGATATACCCGAAGATAAATTTTAAGTTCTTGGATGAAAATGATCCAAACTTTTTGAAAATTTATTATGCTATAAGCAATTGGGCTGCTTCAGAGAGATACTACACACTCGGAAGTTATGATTTCGTGATCTTACTCGGCCCATAATGCGATGATCATTACCGCACAGGATATCCTGCCCT
>JAVRKN010000036.1:0-1446 GCA_031962405.1 Athalassotoga sp.
TCCTTCGCATAATTTAAATTTTTAAAGAAAAAAGAAGGTGATTAAAATCATTCCAAATCAATGGTATGTAGTGCTCGATTCTAAAGAGATTAAGCCTAAAAAGATAACCGCTGTCAAAAGATTAAACAAAGATCTGCTGTTTTGGAGAGACAGCGATAATAAACCTCATTGCATAGAACGTACCTGTGCACACAGAGGTGCGGATCTTGGACTTGGAAAGGTGATCAACGATCACATTCAATGCCCCTTTCATGGCATAGAGTATGATGGCTCTGGCAAAGCTACCTTGATTCCATCGATTGGAAAAAACGGAACAATAAGATCCAACTTTAAAGTTAAAAGTTATCCCGTGATTGAAAAAGGGGAATTCGTCTTTATCTGGTATGGAGAAGATGGGAATCTTCCTGAAGTAAAATGGCTTGAAGGCATAGATGAGACCTTTAACTATTCATCCTTTACGGATATTTGGCCAGTTCATTATTCTCGATCCATAGAAAATCAACTCGATGTTTCTCATCTTCCATTTGTTCATTACAACACGATAGGTCGTGGTGGGAAGACAATTGTGAATGGCCCCATTGTTGAATATGAAAATGGGATCATGAATGTATGGGTCAACAACGTTTTAGATAACGGCCAAAGGCCTTTAAAACCTGAAGAGGTCAAAAAAGAAGATTGTAGAGGAAGGCTGCAATTCATCTTTCCAAATTATTGGCAAAACATCATAAGCAAAGATTTAAGAGTCGTCGCGGCATTTGTCCCAATAGACGATTCGAATACCATTATATATTTGAGATTTTATCAAAGATTTTTGAAGATACCTCTTCTTAGATCTCTTGTCACAAAAGTTTCTATGCCTTTCAACAGAAAGGTACTCAATCAGGATAAAAGAGTGGTATTGACTCAAAAGCCAATAAAAAGCGAATTGAGAATGAACGAGAATTTATATCAAGGAGATTTGCCGATAATAATTTACAGACGTGTAAGAGAAGAATTAAAGAAAGGGGCAGGTCGATGAAATACAATGTGATTTTCTTTTCGAGGACTGGAAACAGTCGAAGAGTAGCCCAGAAAATATCCGATGGTATTGGCGTAAAGCCATTTGAAATAACAGCGAAAAATTCACACTTCAGAGGATTGTTAGGGTATTTCAAAGCCGGATATTATTCTATGTCCAATAAAAAGGTTGAGATTCACGTTGATGAAAATTACAAAAATGCCGATAATTATATCGTTGTCTCGCCTCTATGGGCAGGAAAACCAGCAAACCCAGTGATAGAGTTTTTGAAACTTGTTCCGAGTGATAAAGTTATTTTGATACTTACATGCATTGGAAGCGATACCGATAAAATATTCAACGATTACGAGTCTAAAAATGGTAAGTTCAAAGCGCATTATGGGATAGTAAAAAGGCTTAAAAATGAAGAAAAGGTAATAGATGAAGTT
>JAVRKN010000036.1:1546-8617 GCA_031962405.1 Athalassotoga sp.
CTAATCTCTAATCCCTGTATTTGCCATATGCCATTTGAATTTATTCTTTCAAAGAAATCTTTCCTTTTTTATCATTTTTAATGTCTTCCAAGATATCACCATTTATCTCCAAACCTGCATTTATTCCTATTCCTTTAAAAATTGTTGAACCTTTAGATTTAAGCGTTATTTCAATTTCTGAATTTAGACTTTCTTTTATTCTGCCTTGCATGTTTCCATTTTGTGGAGATAAAAGAATGTCGCCGTCCTTTTTTAAGATCTTGACATCGATCGATTGATCTCCTTTTTTAGTTTTCAAAATCACCGTATTTTCTTTTATCTGAAGGTCCTCAATTTTAGAACCGTTGTAAGTTGTAAAACGGTAAATTTTTCCATTCAAATAAAGACCTATTATGAATCCTACGAAATAGTTTCTTCCAAAAGGCACGTTGGCAATTGAAAGCGTAAATGAGGCTTTTTCATTTTCAAAATTGTTGGAAGAAGCCCATATCCATGACTTTGGAAAGGATCTGCCCCAATCTTTTTCTATGTAACCATTTCCTTCATTAAATTCTACATTTTTGCCCTTAACTATAACTTTTCCTTTTATCTCGTGTGTAAAACTTAAAATTCCATGGTAGCATTCAAGAAAATTGAAAAAGCCATAATATCCCATCGCTCCAGGGCTGAAAATTGTAACGGGCCAAGGAGTTAATTCTTTAAATTTCAAGTCTGCAAAAATATAATCGAGTTTTATGGAAAAACCTTTCAAAGAAAAGTAATTTTCGCCGATAGAAATCCAAAAGGGTTTTTTAGAAAATTTGAAGTCTTCAAATTTGAATCTGTAATAATCCGAAAAATTCATGTTGTCTATTATCTGAATGAAAGCATGAGAATCATCTCCAATAGAAACTCCAGGTATGACTGCAAAAACATAGTCCCTTTGAGAAGAAGTGTTTTTAAAGTACCATCCTTCGAAAAAATGGTTTTTGTTCATTCCATGAAAGTTCTGGGGCCTCCATATATTCACGATTTTACTCCTTTCATATGATCTAAAACCTTCATGAGTCTTATTCTGTTGTATCTTTGTGCAAAGATGCAAGGGACATTCATAAAAAAGGCATATATTATCATTATGATGTCTCCGAAGAGAGGATTGAAAAGGAAAAAAATGATCAAAAATGGAAGATGTATAAGGTGCACAAATTCCGCTCTTCTTGTTTCTATTATGAACTTCTCTATGTATTCTTCTTGAAGGCTTGCCAATTTTTTCTTTGGAAAACCATTTCTGTCAACAAGTCGTGCACCGTCTGGTAATATACTCTTCCATCTTTTTATTCCAAAAAAGTTGTAGAGTTTCCCTTCCATCTCTATTGCACTTTTTTTGTAAGGCCACGCATCTCTTTCGAAGTATTTAGAAGGTATCCTTGCGCCTATGTATCCTATTATTATGTGTATCAAAGGCCAGAGAGAAAAATCGAGTATCATAGTCAGAGTTTGATTCAATTCAAAGATTTTCAAAAGATCCCTCCAGTTTTTATTCTTCTGCCTTTCCAATTAACGCTTTTGAATAAAAACGTTTTGATTAAAGAATAAACAAAGACAAAAACAAAAAAGAAAATATGCACTGGAAAAAGTAAGGCACTGATTATTCCAAAATTTCCCACCCTTTTTGATAAGATGTAAAATTGTAAAGCATATATAAAATATAAAAAGGTGTAAATTACAATCGATTTATTCATGTAAATTAAGGTATTTATGGCTCCGCTTATCCACAAAAAGATCATTAGGAAAAAGAGAGGATCTGATTTAGATGCCCCAGTAGCGAAATTTTTTGTCCATCCTTCAATTAGAGATTTTAAACTTTCTGGATACATCCTAAAGTTTACCAGTTTTCCTCCAAGAAAGTTATGAACTGGCAAACCATATTTCATAAATAACTTTGCAATAGATACATCGTCTACAACGGAATTCTTTATTTTTTCGTGACCGCCGACAAGTTTGTAATCATTTCTTGAACATACCAAACAAGGGCCGAATGCACCTATTGGTTTTAATTTAGATCCTATGATTGAGAATTCTTTCATAGACATCATTACAACGACGTTGAACATGGCAGACAATTTTTCGTGAATCCTTTTAGCATTGTGCCACGGTTGCACAGAGATAAGCCCTCCATATTTTTCGTAAACATTCAAAAGGCTTTTTATGGCATTATTAGAAAGCACCACATCGGCGTCAAGGAAGATAAGAATTTCTCCCGTTGAAACTTTATAACCGTTCCAGCAAGCGTTGGATTTACCTATCCAGCCATCTGGCAAATCTTTCAATTGAAGAACGTTAACTCCAAAACTTTGGGCAATTTCAGATGTTCTGTCAGATGATTGATCGTTTACAACTATGATTTCATCTATTGGCACGCTTTGGTTTTTTAGAGAGTGAAGAAGATTTCCTATATTTTTTTCTTCATTTCTTGCTGGAATTATGACAGATACCTTTTTATTTTTATTAAAATCGTAAGCCTCAGGAATTTCATTCTTTTTCCAAAAAAGGAAAAAGCCCAAAAGCCATTGCAACAATATGATGATGCTCATATTAGAAAAGAGTAGATCCATGTAAAGATCACGGTTGTGGCGGCACAACTTACGAAATTAACAAAGTCGTTGTTGACGAAAGAAAATCCAGAGTAAATTTTATTTTCCTTTTCATTCCCGAATCTTCTTTCAACGATCAATCCATCTTCAGTTATATATTTAACCTCAAATAGTGCGCCAATGATAGAGTCTATTATCGATCCTACAAAACCTGCTAAACCAATCAAGAAAAAAAGTTCTAATCCCCTTTGAAAATTTTTTTCAAAGATTGAAAATACCCCGCTTATGATAAAAGCGCCTATCAACGATGCGATCAATCCAATTGCGCTTACTCCTCCAGAAAGACCTGGTTCCAAAGTTTTGAAATTTATTATAGAGATCGGATCTTTCCTGCTAAAAACTCCTATCTCGCTTCCCCATGTATCCGAATTTGATTCTGCAAATGAAATTGCCGTTGCAACAAGGAATAGATGATTTTTTGTTAAAAAGTAAAGAACCGTTGCAACCATCCCTACGCCTCCATTTGCAAGGACCTGAAGATAATCTCTCTGTCCACCCTTTTCATTTATATTCTGAGAAATAGCCTTTTTTCCACCGTCAATCCTGCTTACAATCGAAGCAGAGATGAAAAATGTCATAAGCATAAGATAAGAAAGCCAGTTTATCATGAGAATTATTGAACCAACTACAAAGCCTGCAAGAAAACCTGTTTGATTCACAGCTTTTTGTCTGTAAGAAAAGAAAGCGGCGACGAAATTTACGATTATAGCCAAAAATGGAAATATATCCGACTTGACAAATAAGAAAGAGAGCAATGCGGTTAAGATCGGCACGGTGAGATTGTCTATTCCAAACGGCGTTATCATCTCTATAATCGTCGCCGAAATTGAAATTTCAAAAGAAAACAAGATCGCATGTCTTACACCAAAACTTTGCAAAAATAGAAATGCAATTAAAAAGGTTGCGCCAAACATAACGGCTGATCCTTCAAAAGATTTATTTCCGAAAATTTTTATCTTCCCAAAAGGTTTGCCTATCAAACCAGCAAGACCATCACCGTAGCCCATTGTCAAAATCCCAATACCTGCAGCATAAAAGGGGATAATCCTGTAATATGAAAGCAAGACAAGTATCAAAAGCGAAATGGGAAAATAAACTGTTCCCAAGTTTGATTTTTCTTCTATTTCCATTCCCTTGAAAAGATTACGCTTGTAAGAAAGGTAATTTATCACTATGAAGGATATAGGTCCTATCGAAGCAATTAAGGGATCTTTCATCGTTAATATGGCTATAAACCACCAATTTGAAACTCCTATGTGGACGATCTTTCTCGTGATGTAATCAGAAAGATGAAATGATTTGTTCAAGATGTTGGAAATAATTATGAAAGAAAATACAAATGCGTAAGAAATTATAAGCCCCCAGAGTTGATTCATTTATCCTCCTATATCAAGAATTAAGAAAAACAAGGACTGAACGATTATGTATATCCATGGCAAATTGCTTTTGTATTTTATATTTTTTAAAGACAAAGAAAACAAAAAAGATATAACAAACCACGCAACGTAATTTTGGAAAGGTACAGATCCACCATTCCACTTCCAAAAAGAAAATGCGATTGCGGATGGTTCCATTAAAATATCGAAGATCACTGAAAATACGCCAGCCGTTAAAGATCTGATAAAATTATTTTTTACCTTCAAAAGATCGGCCGCAAAATAATTCCATGAAAAAACGACAACAACCCAATTTAGACCTATCAAAAGCGGTACTTTGTAAATTTCCGGCCCCAAAACGCTTCCATAAGCGTATTTGCCGAAGATTATTCCAGTCTTTACGCCTATAATCTCTATTAAAAGCGCTAAAAGAAAAATATACATGTAAAATGCGATGACTTTCTTTCCGTTATCTACAAAGATCTTGAAAAGTATTACAAAACCAAATAAAAAGAGTATGTAAGGAGTTAACAAGATTATAACAGGTCTTATCACGATAAAACCTATAATTCCAACCAAATAAACGCTTATTATGGATCTTAAAATTCTTTTATCTTCTAAAATTTCATTTAGGTAATACAACTCTGAATCCCACCCTTGAAATTATCCTAAACTTCGAAGGCTTTACCTTCTTTGTCAAAACTATGAAAGGATCTTTTCTTATCCTATTGGCAGTCCATCTGTACATATCTGCAGCCGTCATAATTGGTATTCTGTATCTTGTGGGTATATATCGAAATCCCTTCCTCGCTATCTCATCCCATGCTTCGTATCTTTTTACGTTAACAAGAATAAACTCCTCAAATGCATTCTTGTCATCAAAAGGCTTATCGTAGATCCTCTCGTCAAAATTCTCAATTGGTAAGTATCTCCGTCCGAGCTTTTTGTCCTCATCAATGTCTCTGACAAAATTTATGTATTGAAAAGCCCTCCCAAGCATTCTGGCATAATAAAAAGATTCTTCTGGGAGATCCATTATTCTTGCCATGAAAAGTCCTATAACTTCGGCTGATCCATATATATAATCAAGGGTCTCAGAAAGGGTCAAATACTTTTTCTTGGAAATATCCATTTCCATTGATCTAAAAAAAGCCTCGATCCATTCGGAATTAAAATTTTTTTCAAATGAAAGTTGGATAAAATCATTTATAACTTTGTCTTCGGAACGACCTATTTTAAAACTTTCTCTGTATGTTTTGATAAAGTCGTTGAATTCTTTTACTTTCTGTGGAATAGAATCGACGTAATCGTCCAAAACCCTTACGAAAGCATAGAGCCTAAAGACATTTCTCCTTACATCAGATGGGAAAAATAGACTCGAATTGAAAAAGGTTTTACTTCCATTTTTAAAAATTTTCTTTTGAAGATCTACGTCATTAGTCATAACCTTTTTCCCATCACAACGTTGGCTACAAGTTGGCCAGATATCAAAACCATAGGTACTCCTACCCCTGGCTGTGTCATTTGACCTGTATAGAAAAGGTTATCGATCTTTTTGTTTATCAAAAGAGGTCTGAAGGCTGCAGATTGATTTAAAGTATGGGCAAGGCCTAAGGCTGTACCCTTGTAAGCGTTGAACATTTTTTGGCAATCGCTTACTGTACATAGATTTTCGTATTCTATGTGATTTTCTATATCCTCGCCCGTTATTTCTTTGAAGTTCTCTAATATCTTTGATCTGAAGGCAAGCCTTTTATCAAGAGGATCTTCAAGGCCAGGAGCGATTGGAACGAGAAAGAAGACTATTTCTTTTCCATTTTCTGCAATGGTTGGATCGCTTTTGGTGGGAGTGCCTATGTAATAAGAAGGTCTATCTGGCCATTTTGGATCTTTAAAGATTGAATCAAAATGATCTTCCCACTTTGAATCAAAGTAAAGCGTATGATGAAGTAAACTATCTACTTTTTTATCAAGGCCAAAACAAAATTTAAACATAGACGGACCAAATATCTTTTTGTCCCAGTATTTTTTGTCGTAATTTCTGTATTCAGAACTTAATAACTCCATTTCTGTGTGCATGTAATCAGAATTCGCTATCACAAAATCTGCTTCAAAGAAATCAGACTCAGTCTTTACGCCTATCGCACGTCTGTCTTTTACATCTATCGAAATGACCTTTTGCCTAGTCAAATACTTTGCGCCTAAACCCTTTCCAAGTTTTACAAATGCATTTGCAACTTCCCCAAATCCCCCAATTGGGTACCATATACCTTTTATCATGTCCGCATAGGAAAGTATCGTATACAAAGAAGGGGTGAAGTAAGGACTGTTTCCCAAAAAAACTGAATGATATTCTAAAAGTTGTCTTATTCTTTTGTCTTTAAAATATTTTTTGATGAAGTCATCTAAATTCGAAAAAATGTCAAATTTCAAACCCGCAAAGATTGTCTGTAAAGAAAAAAAGTCAAAGATTGTTCTGTAATCTTTGTATATGAATTTTTCCATTGCAATTTGATACTTCATTTCTGCCTGTTCTAAGTATCTTTTAAGATTTTCTCCACCATTTTTTTCTATCTTTTCGAACACTTCATAATTTTTCTCAACGTCCTTATGAATATCAACGTAATCTTTATGACCAAAGTAAACTCTGTAACTTGGATCAAGCCTTACGAGTTTATAAAAATCAGATACCTTTTTCCCGAATAGCGAAAAATAATTTTCAAAAACTTCTGGCATCAAATACCATGAAGGACCGGCATCGATTGTGAAGCCTTTATCTTTAAAAACTCTTATTCTTCCTCCAAAATAGGCATTTTTTTCAAGAACAGTAACATCAAATCCTTCTTTTGCAAGTAAGGCTGCAGCGCTAAGGCCTCCTATACCACTACCTATTATCACAACTTTTTTAGACAATTTTTTATCCCCTTTAATACTCTGCATTCGTTATTATTTTAACAGAAATAATTTTCAATGTCAATTATTTGAGGTGATAATCTTTCTCATGGGCATCCTACCCTCCGCCAACTTACCACTCCCTAATCTCTATTCCCTAATGTCTAATC